>JARGGF010000059.1 GCA_029210905.1 Bacteroidales bacterium
ATTCGTTGACGAAATTCTACTTTATGTATACACAATTGAATATTTTAATTCGCTTTGTTTGTAGTTGAGCATCATTTAAAATAAATTGGGGTGCCTTTAATTTATAAACCAAAATTATTTTAAATTATGAAAAGAATTTTACTATTTATTACCGTTAGTTTTTTGATGGTGGGCATGTATGCTCAAAAAGTCGAAAAGCTTTTAGTTGGACCAAATGGTTCCCCAACATTTATTAAATTTGACTCAAGGGACAAAGCTTCCACCACAGCTGATTCAAAGCAAACTTTGAGAACTTTTGTATACACCCAACCTAAAGATGAGATAAAGGAGTTATCAAGCAAGAAGGACCAATTGGGATTTACACATGAGAAATTTCAACAATACTTCAATGGAATAAAAGTTGAATATGGGGTATTTTCAGTCAATAAAAAAAATGATGTAATTCACTCATTGAATGGTGAATACCTTCCTCTTGTTGAAAATTTTAGCACTAAACCAGTGCTGTCAGAACAGGCCGCCTTACAGAAAGCCATGAATTATATCGGAGCTCAGAAATATATGTGGCAAGACCCGGAAAATGAAGCATTTGCAAAAAAGACCGAAAAAACCGGAACTTTTTATCCTAAAGGTGAACTGGTAATTGTGCAAAATTATTTAGGTTCTGACAAGGAATCAAAAATGAAACCTACTCTTGCCTATAAGTTTAATATTTATGCAGTCAGTCCTCTGAGCAGAGATTATGTATTCGTAGATGCAAAAACAGGAAAAATTGTTCATAAAGACGCCATCATTAAACATTGTAATAATCTGACTCATAATCATTCAGCCGTAAAATTATCGCAACCAAACAGCGAATATTCAATTCTTGCTGATGCAAACGGTACAGCAGCGACCCGCTATAGTGGTACCAGAGCAATTGTAGCTGATAGTTATAACGGCTCATATCGCCTGCGCGAGGCTGCCCGTGGAATTCAAACCTACGACATGAACATGGGCATTAATTACAACGCCGCTGTAGATTTTACTGATAACGACAATAATTGGACTTCAGCCGAGCATAATAATGCCGCCAAGGATAATGCTGCTCTTGATGCCCACTGGGGCGCTGAAATGGTAAGGGATTACTGGACCGTAAAGCATGGAAGGAATAGTTTTGATGATAATGGAGCTATTACTAAAAGTTATGTGCATTTTGACCTTGTAGAATATGGATATCCAAATAATGATAATGCTTTTTGGAATGGTTCGGTAATGACCTATGGTGATGGAACAAGTTTTGATGCTCTTACATGTATTGACATAGTTGCTCATGAAATAGCCCATGCCGTAACTGAATATACAGCAAACCTTGTATATTCCTATGAATCAGGCGCTTTAAATGAAGCCTTTTCTGATATTTATGGTGTAAGTGTCGAATATTATGCTGATCCAACCAAAGATACCTGGGTATTAGGAGAGGAAATTGGTGGTCCTATTCGCTCATTAATTAATCCAAATGCTTACGGACAGCCAGATACCTATCTGGGTACAAATTGGTACACGGGTACAGGTGATAATGGTGGCGTACACTATAACAGTGGCGTTTTAAACCATTGGTTTTACATTTTAACTGTTGGAAAATCAGGAACCAATGACAATGGTGACAGCTATAATGTTTCTGGTATCGGAATTGATAAAGCAGCAGCAATTGCCTACAGAACAGAAAGTGTATACCTGAGTTCAAATTCACAATATGCTGATGCCCGAACTTATGCAATTCAATCTGCAATAGACCTTTATGGTGCTGGCTCAAACGAAGTAATTCAAACTACAAATGCTATGTATGCAGTTGGTATTGGGTCGCCCTACGGCCAAATTACCTATTGTACTTCAAAAGGTAACAATTTCTCTTACGAATGGATTGCTGGAGTAAATATTGGAAGCTTTTCTAATACTTCCAGTGCAGCTGGATATACCAATTTTACTGGGCAAACAATTACATTAAACGCTGGTCAATCATATGGAATTAGTCTTGTTCCAGGGTTTGCAAGTACTACTTATAATGAATACTGGAAAATTTGGATTGATTATAATAAAGATGGAGATTTTTCTGATGCCGGTGAACTTGTTTTTGATGCAGGCGCATTAAGCAAAGTAACCGTAAGTGGCTCTATTTCAATACCTTCAATAGCGGCAATTACAACCAGAATGCGGGTTTCAATGAAATATAACGCGGCACAAACAGAATGTGAATCATTCAGCTACGGTGAAGTTGAAGACTACACTGTTGAAATAACAGCTGGAGGATCTGACACCCAAGCTCCTACTGCCCCAACAGGTTTGGCAGCATCTGGTGTAACCCAAACTTCTGTTAATTTAAGTTGGACGGCATCCACCGACAATGTTGGAGTTACAGGTTATGATATTTATAGAAACAGCACTTTATATTCCTCAGTAACCGGAACAAGTGCAAGCATTACTGGACTAACTGCTGCCACAACTTATTCATTTTATGTAAAGGCAAAAGATGCTGCAGGTAATGTCTCTAATGCAAGTAATACTATCAATGTTACTACATCAGTAGCTACTGATACTCAAGCCCCAACTGCACCTACAGGTTTGGCAGCATCTGGTGTAACGCAAACTTCATTAACATTAAACTGGACAGCATCCACTGACAATGTAGGTGTTACAGGATATGATGTATATAGAAACAGCACTTTGTATTCATCAGTAACCGGAACAAGTGCAAGCATTACTGGACTAACTGCTGCCACAACCTACTCTTTCTATGTTAAAGCGAAAGATGCTGCAGGTAATATATCAGCTGCAAGCAGTACCATAAATGTAACTACACAAAGCCCGGTAAGCTCATGTACATCAACTGTATCATCATTTCCTTATGCTGAGAGTTTTGAAACCGGGCTTGGTTTATGGCTTCAGGATACTGACGATAACTTAAACTGGACACGCGATGCCAGTGGAACTCCTTCATCAGGGACCGGACCCAGCGCAGCCAGCAATGGAACATATTATATGTACATTGAATCATCAACAAGTGGAACAGGTTTCCCCAATAAAACAGCAGGTTTAACAAGCCCTTGTTTTGATTTGACAGGAGAGGCCTCGGCTGCTTTTAGTTTTGATTATCATATGTATGGAACAGCTATGGGTACTCTTGAGTTAAAAGCTAAACCTGAAGGTGGAAGCTGGTCAACGATATGGTCAAAAACAGGAAATCAGGGGAATAGCTGGTTTACAGCCAATGTAGATTTAGCCGCATATGTCGGAACAGTAGTACAACTTAAATTCTTTGGGACTACTGGCTCAAATTATACAAGCGATATTACAGTTGATAATGTTAACCTAACAAATGGTAGTACAGGTTGTACTGATGTAGTTTTAACCATTACATTTGACAACTATCCTGAAGAAACAAGCTGGGTATTAAAAGATAACAGTGGAAGTACAGTTGCTTCTGGTGGAACATACGGCAGTCAGCCTGACGGATCAACTATCAATCTAACTAATTGTCTTTCTGATGGTTGCTACACTTTTACCATCTCTGATACCTATGGTGATGGCATTTGCTGTTCATATGGAAATGGTTCTTACAGCCTGAAAAATGGAGCAGAAGTATTGGCCTCTGGCGGATCATTTACTACTTCACAATCAACAAATTTCTGTTTAACCAATGGTTTTAAATCTTCATCCTACCAAATTCAAAACTTTGCAGCTGATAATAATGCAGGGTTCAGGTATAAGGAAATTAAATTATTTCCGAACCCTGTTGGGGATATTCTAAGAGTTGAAGCAGGCAACTTATCTGATGTTGATATTAAAATTATTGATGCCAATGGTGCTGAAAGAATGTTCTTCAAAGGAGAAAAATTAAATGATGGACTTGATGTTAGCTCATTTGAATCAGGAATGTACATTATTGAATTTATTAGTAAAGACAAATCATATAAAGAGAGATTTGTTAAGCTATAGTAATAAGGACATCTATTAAAAATAAGCCTGTATTGCACAGGCTTATTTTTTTTATATTTAATACATGGAAAAATATCTTGCTTTATTACGAGGCATTAACGTAAGTGGTAAAAATCTGATAAAAATGTATGAATTACGCGAACTTCTCAAATCAAATGAATTTGTTGAAGTCCAGACCTATATCCAAAGTGGAAATATAATATTTAAACATAAAAAAGTGAGTAATTCAACACTGGAAATCAAAATAAACAATTTAATCCGGGATTTTTTCCAGCTTCAAGTTCCTGTTATTGTCAAATTACACAACGAATTAATTAGTGCGATTAGTAGCAATCCTTTTCCGGAGGTTGTCGAAAAAGATTTTAATAAATTACTCCTGGTATTTCTTAAGGAAACGCCCACTGCCCAAAACATTAAATCATTATCAGCAATGTCTTTTACTGAAGAGAAATTCGTAATTAAAGAAAACTTAATCTATTTATTTTTCAAAAATGGTTCTGGTAAATCAAAAATGAATAACAATTTCCTGGAGTCAAAACTTAAGGTTCAAAGCACGTCAAGAAATTGGAATACCATACTAAAACTTGATAAACTCCTTGCAAATAGTTAATAAGTTTTTGCTCTTATTTTATCAGATTTTATTGGCTTCTGAAGTTTCATTTTTTTTTCCATCACTACCATAAAATTTTGTTTTTTATAATGATAGGCTTTTTCGAAAGTTCCCTTCACCTTAATTTTGTCGCGTTTCAAAGGAAGTAAGTTGTCAGTAACAATTAAAATATTTCCACTTCTATCTTTCAATGTAAAACAATTAATATCAAGCAAGTCAAGTGAGCTTATAACTTCCCCACTAATACGTACTTTTTTCCCCTGAAAACGATCAGCATTTTTTTTAAGGTGTTTGATTGAACTTGTGCAGTTTTGCAGGCTCAATGAAAAAAAAGTTATAAGCAGAAGTAGGTATTTAAAAAACATTATTTATGCTCCCATTTTTTAAAACGAAGATACTCTAAAAGAAATTAGGAAATTCATTCTTACTTGATTTTTTAAAAAATATGCGATTCGAGTAAAGTTTTATTTACATTTATAGCTCTTAAACGATAGTTTTTAACCCATAAAAAACGACCAGTTATTGCCAAATACCGACCAGTTATTTGCTTAAACCTGCTAATTACCCACTAATTCAATCCTCCTGTAGTGGCAAAGTGTAATATTATCTAGTTTTGTTTAGGTTATAAAATGATAAATTATTTAATCCACAAAGATGAAAGTTGCTTAGCTTCATTCTCTTCCTATCAGCCCTCTTTGTGTTCTAACGCTTCATCTTTGGCGGATTAAATATATCTTAACCTTTTTTATCATCTCAGGATAAAAAAATTGTTTTAAATTAAAAATGGCGGTTATTAGGATAAATCCAATCACCGCCATTTTATGCTTTGTAAATCACTGATTATTTCCTTAATTCCTATAAGTAAACTGAAATATTGTTTCAATGGATATAAAAAAAGCCCCATTTAGGAGCTCTTCATTAATTTGAACAAAGGTTTACCATTTAAAAATCCAAAAAGTAAGATCGTTATGTTCAACCCTTAGTTTTTTGATGGCCTTTCGCGCATTAGCTTCATCAACAAACGATGAGATTGCCACACGATTGTAATCGTTAACTTTTGGAAGTATTATGGGATAATAGCCTTTATCCTTAAAATAATTAAAAAGTTTTTGAGCATTTCCATATTCTTTAAAGCTTCCAACAACTATATAGTAGCGCTTTTCATGTATCTTAGTTTCTTCTTTTATTACAGGCTTCTCTTTGACCACTTCCTTTTTCTCAATCGGAGGATCAACCTGAATTTCTTTGGTATCATCAACATAAATCATTGTCTCTTTTGAGCTACTATCGGCAGGATTTAGGTTCTCATCAACACCATCAGAAACAAATTCTTCATAAGCTTCATAATTTTGACTGGTGTCAATAGTTGCATCAACAATATCATTATCAGTAGCCAAATCTTCCCGTTTCTCTTCCTTAGCCCCGCAGGAACTCATTATCAAAGCGATAAACAAAAAAGCAAGTAATCCAAAGTTTTTCATAACATTATGAATTTTAGTAATTATACTGGCTAAAAGTATGAAATAATTAAATACTAGCCAAGAATAATAGACATTTTTCTATAATTGCTTAAAATTATCATGCTATAATATGGCTACTTATCATAAAAATACCTCTGTTCAAGAAATCCCATCTTTTTTCTGTAATTTTCCAGATTACATGATACCTTGAACAGGAAATTTTATAGTTTTTCACCTTCATTTTTTTAAAAACTCATTTAATACTAGTATCTTCGCGCGCAAACATTTATTATAAAATACTAATAATCAACAATATATTTCAATAACTTGGAATTTTTTTACTTTTTCCTTTCTTTAACCATATTTTTAAATAAAATCTGATGCAAGAATCCATCCTTCGCTTTTTTCAGTCAATTCAAAGCCCATTTTTAGATACCTTGTTCACCTATGTCACCATGCTGGGTGAGCAGTATTTCATAATTATTATTGTTGCCTGGGTGTACTGGAATTATTCCAAAAAGGAGGGGTTTATACTCACATTTTTATTTTTAATCTCTACCCTGGTAAATAGCCTGATGAAAGTATTATTTCATACTCAGCGTCCTTTTCAAAAATTAGATAATTTTCAGGGCAAAAGGATATTTACTGCCGAAGGGCACTCATTTCCAAGTGGTCATACACAAGGAGCCAGTACTTTATTCCTAAGCCTGGCAATAATTTTTAAAAACCGCAGCTATTTTTATTGGGCAATTTTTTTATCACTTTCAGTAGCCATTTCAAGATTGTATTTAGGTGTCCATTGGCCCATCGACGTAATAGGTGGTTTTGTACTTGCTTGTATTATTGTATTTTCGCTCTATGGTTATATGAGCAAAATTTATGAAAAACCAGCCACCTTCTACCGGTTTATAGTAATCGTTCTTACTTTTTTTTATTTCATATTACTTATTATTATTGCATTAAATGCCTTTTATATTGTAGAGCCTATTGAAATAAAAAACTTCCTCCGCCTGGTGGGTGTTGCTACCGGAGCTGTTTCAGGCTTTATCTTTGAAGAAAAAAAATTCCCTTTCTCCGTTGATGCGCACCGGTTAAAAAAGTACCTCCGTTTTATTATAGGAATGGCCGGAACTCTAGGGTTACTTGTTGGTTTAAAGTACCTATTGCCAGAAAATAATTTTATGGTTATCATCAGATATTTTTTGGTTGGTGCTTGGATAAGCGGTATTTTTCCTATTCTGGGTCAGAAAATAAACCTTTTTGCAAGAGCATAGGTTAATTCGTTATTTCAAAAACTCAAACAATTTTTTTTCAACTTTCGACTTATAATCTACTTCCCGTATTATCATTCTGATTGTGGTATTGCTGCTAACAATAGTTTTTAAATAAGGATATAGAATTTCCTTATCATCAGTCCGCTGGTATTTAGCATAATTAATAGTCCGTTGCTGAAAATAATTTTGATCTGTAATTATTCTTTTGTAACGAATGCCCTTATCTACATCATAAAAATCAATAAAACGTTGTTTGGCCGGATTGTCGAGCACTACCACCCAAACATGACTACCGGCAAGGGTATCAGCTTTTACCAATCTGACCTTAAAGTTCCAATCCTTATACTTCATTTCAGGAACAAATGGCGATTTGTATTTTAAGAGTTCCAATTCAATGTTGTGCAACATTTTTTTTCCTTGCATGGTACTGTCTAAACCATTAATGCCATCAAATATTTGCTGGCGCAGAAAGATGGTGTCCTTTTTAAGTCTAATCATTTGACTTTCAGTAAAATATTTATCATCAGATTTGTGGATTATAATGCCATCTACCAGCATTCTTTCATCATTTTCCAATTCGTAGATTTCACCAAACCTGATATTTACATCTTTTATTTTATTAATATTTTCAAACCCTCCTATAGCTTCAATATATTTATCCACTACCGAAAACCCATTAAACCCTTTTGGTATAACTTTCTTTAAAGTGCCATCAAGATTATAAAGTTCTATTCTAAAATCAGGACACAACTTGATAAAATCATTGAGTGAATGATACCACCTGCCAGGAATTTGAAACAGCGCTGTATTGTAATTCAGATATTTGGCTGCAAAAGTGCGCATGGCATTTTGATCTACCTTATAAATATCGTCAATAAAATTAGCATAATATTCCTTTGGTAAATTATTACGTTCTGTGTTAATAATTAACGAGGATAAATATTTTTTAGAGGTCCCATTTTTCTTGAATTCTTCTACTATTTTGTATTTAGCAAGTTTTAGCTTTTCTTCAGGATACCTGGCTGCTTTTAAATCCGAAATTGTTGAAATAATTGCCTGAATAACCACATTAAGCGAATCCTTTTCCAGTCTGACATTTAACTGGTAATTGCCAGTAATTTTATCGGATTCAAACCGGGCATCAATATTGCTTGCCAACTGCAAGTTATCCATTAATTTTTCAGACAAAATATCCTGAAATAAGGCACTGAGCAACTCTGCTTTTTCAGAATCAAAGGTAAATGGATACAAGGCAAAAGGAAACAATATCTTTATATTGGTTTTACCGGTTGGTATTGTATCAAAAAAAACAATTTTTGGTTCTTCAATAGGGATTAATTTATAGCTGGCCTCAGGTAAATCTTTTTTTTTCCATCCTCCTAACGTCTTAACTGCCAAAGACTTGATAGAATCCATTGGAATACTCCCTATAAGCACCAAATAACTGTTGTTTGGTTTGTAAAAGCGCTCATAAAACTCAAGGTATTTTTCTGAATCTATTTCATTTAGTTGGGCTGGATTGGCATATTTTAAAATAGGGTGATCTTTGCCGTAAATAATACTTTTTGTTATTTTATCAATTCTGTCTTCAGGCATTTTTAACAAACTGTCCGAAGCGGCCAGAATGTTGGTTCTTGCCCTTGCTATCTTTTCGTTTTTAATCAGTGGCTTCTGCAATAGGTTTGAAAACAGATAAAATACTGTGTCGAGGCTTTCAGTGGGAAAAGAAGCGTAAAACCCAAAGGTATCTTTTGCAAGAACAATATTTTTATCGCTTAAAACGCTTTCTCTCCAGCCGGTGGGTAATTCAAAATCAGTAAATTTTCGCAATTCATTGTCAATAGCCATTTCGGACTGGAAATCTTTTGAGGTATAGCCAGGTAAATCCGTAAAAGCTCTGACAAAGAAACTATTAGTGTCTCCATTATCAAGAACAATAAGCGTAAACCCATTATCAAGCTGTATGCTTTTGTAGTTTTTTATATTAATAAGCAAATCCTGCTCAAATCCGGTGATTTGAGCACCTGCTATTTCCATCATCAGAACAGTAGCGATAAAAGAAAGGAAAAACTTCATATTTTCAGGTTCAAAAATTTTGATTTTCGTTCTATCTATTGCTCTTGTCGGTTAGCAACCAATTGATAAAACTTAACAAAAAACTTAGCAACAGAGCTGCCCAAAAACCATTGACCACAAAGCCTGGAATCAAAATCCCTGCCAGTTTAACCATGGCTGCATTTATTACCAAAAGAAACAATCCAAAGGTGATAATTGTAATAGGAATGGTAAAAAAAACCAAAATAGGTCTGATAATGGCATTTATCAGTGCCAAAATTACGGCCACAATCAACGCATTTAGAAACCCGCTAACCTCAATTCCGGGAATAAGATAAGCACCAAGGATTACTGCAAATGCTCCTATAATTAATTTTATAAGTAATCTCATTTACGCTCTTCTGTTAACAAATTGTACAATTTTTCTATTTCTTCTTTGCTGAAATTACCGGATATCTGAATTTTTCCTCCAGGAATTTTCATTTGGATGACAGGTGCCATTAAAACCTTTCCGTTTACAATAATTGCAAGCTTTTTCTGAATATTATTTTCAGTAAGTTCTCCAAACTTTTCAGATCCCTTCTCGTTCATTTCCAGCATTATAGTATGGTTTCCATAATCATCCTGGGCTTTTTGAGCAGCAACTATATCATTTTCAGTAATTTCAATTTTAGGATTTAAATAAATTTTCTGTCCATTGACTTCACTTTCTTCAAATCCTTCTAAAGCATCGTCTTCAGCCAGACGAAATTCAATTTTTACATTTTTCGAGATTGGTTCTGATTCTTCTTTGTTACTACAAACTTGCAGCTGGAGTATAACCACAAGCAAAATTGCTATAATTTTCATAATGGTTCAGGATTCAGTGAATTTATACATTCTTTTAAAAGGCTATTATTTTCAAACTTACAATTTATTTTAAACTTCTCAAGCACTAACATGGCTTTTTCTAATTCAAAATCTTTCTGTGTTACAGAATAAAACCACATTTTTCCCTTTAAATATTCGGCCAGGTATTCCTGCTCCGTTTGACCTGGGGTTGGAATAAGTATGGCACTTTTTTGGAGTGTTACTAAATCCATTACGCTTGAATATCCTGAACGACATATAATTACAGGGGTTTCGATAATTAACTTTCGCATTTGAAAGCTATTCAAATGATTAATAAAACGGATATTTTCTTGCTCAAATTGTTCAAATTCGCCAGGTTTACCACGAATAATTAATGTTTTGAATCTTTCCATTAAAACCTGTGTTACAATTTGTTGTTCGAGGAGCGATCTTTGTGGTTCAGGTCCTGACAGGGTGACCAGGATGTCAAATTTTTCAGCCGATATCAAATCTTCTTTCACTGCAGAAAGTGGTAATTTAAACCGTGATAAGGGCCCCATATATTTAACATTCGAAGGCTTTTTTACCGGATGGGCTAAATCACCTGCAAGGAAAGGCGCATTCTCAAAATCAGGCACCCAGCATTCATCGTATTTATTTATAAACCAGTGATTTATACGATTAATTATTGGTTCTGCACATCGAAATGATTTCGGACTTTTAATCCATAATTGATGACTAATAAAAACACTTTGAACCTTCTTATTCCACAAACCAAAACGATTGTCGGAAATTACAAGGTCTATCCTTTTTTTTCTAATTATTTCCTTTAGCAATTGGTGTTCTTTCCATATGCCCCAAATAATTTTAGGCACAGAAAAAAGCATCTTTAAAACCATTGATCCTTTATTGGAATAACTAATTTTATATGAGGGGATTACAAGATATTCGAGTTTTGGAAAATGTTCGCGTAAAAATAATAAAGGAGCCGCATCGGCTCCCAGAATAACTTCAAATCCGGCTTGAAGCAGATGGTGAATTAATTCCACATCACGACTGGCATGACCCAAACCCCAATCCATAGGGCAAACCAGAATTCTATTGCCAGACATTTGTGTTCCTATTTTAATTTAAAGGCAATATCCGAATTATATTCCTCCCTAATAATCTCAAACAAACTTCCTCTTAG
>JARGGF010000005.1 GCA_029210905.1 Bacteroidales bacterium
CAGACTGAATGGAATCATCAGCATAAGCATTAAGGGCTGGGTAAAGGACCTGAAAGTGAAGCTGATAATCATGTAAATTAAAAAGATAATAATGGGCACAACCGTACCAGCAGAACCTGTAACTTTGCCTGCCTCACGGTTTTGGCCTTCAAAGGAAGCCGTAACCGAAGGAAACCGGGCCTGAATTACCGGTAAAATATCTTTTTTCACCTCCTGCATTATTTCAGAAGCACTTTTTGAGGGATCTTTTAAATCTGCATCCACCCTTATTTCGCGTCGTCCATCCAGGTGATTGATGGATATTTCGCCCCTGGCAATTTTATAGGAGGCTATTTCGCTTAAAGGAACCCTTTGGCCTGTTGGACTTACCACCCGCATATCGTCAAGGTTTTTAATGGAACTTCTTTCGTCCCTGTCATAACGCACCCAAACCTTTATTTCATCCCTCCGGCGCTGAAAACGTTGCACTTGCAATCCAAAAAAACCGCTACGCACCTGGTTGATTACATCACTTAATGTAAAACCCAGGGGATAGGCACTTTCCTTAAGTTTTATTTCTATTTCCTTAATCCCTGCCGGATCATTGTCTGAAACATCTTTTAATAAGGAATTTTCTTTTAATGCAGATTTTAAAATTTCCTTTGCTTCTTTAAGTTCGGCAATATTATTACCCATCAATGAAACTGAAACGGGTTTTCCTCCAAAGTTTCCGCCAGATCCGAATTCTACACTTTCAACACCGTAAAGCGGCCCAACTTTATCGTTAATTGCTGTTGCTATTGCAAATGAAGGGAAATTTCGGTCTTCCCCTGGCAATAAATTCACGGCCAGGGATGCATTTGAAGTTCCCGGGCCAATGGTTTTTATAATATTTTGAACTACCTGCTGGCCATCTTCCTGCCGTTTCGTAAAATCGTCGTTAACTAACCATGCTGCAGCTTCAATCCGTGAGATTAAAGAATCAGTAATGTCCTCATTGGTCCCTTGCGGCATTTTTAGTGTAATTGAAACCCTGTCGCTGGCTATGGATGGGAAAAAAGTAAACCTGATGATGCCTCCTTGCATAGATCCAATAGTTACTGCTAATAATGCTATGGGAATAGCAAATCCTAAAAATTTATTTTTTAAGAAAAATCTAAGATAAGGCGCATATAAGGTATCACGCATCCAGGTTATAAAACGATCGGCATACCGGTTGAACCAATAAGATTTCTGTTCTTTCGACAAGGCTTTGGAATGTGCCACATGTGCCGGAAGAATAATGATAGCTTCAATTAGCGAAATGGCGAGCGTTAGAATAACAATAACCGATACTTCGCTAAAAAACTCCCCAATTCTGCCATCTAAAAAGAAAAATGTGGCAAAGGCCAGTAAGGTGGTCAGAATTGCTGAAGTAACCGGTGAAATAACTTCCATGGTTCCGTCAATGGCAGCACGAATGGGGTTTTTGCCACTTTCGAAATGGAAATAGATATTTTCGGCAATTACAATTCCATCGTCCACCAGGATACCAATAACGATTATCATCCCGAAAAGGGAAAGCACATTAATGGTTACACCCAGCATATGTGCAAAAATAAACATTCCAAAAAAGGATATTGGAATTCCAAAAGCTACCCAAAATGCCAGGCGTGGCTTTAAAAATAGCGCCAGGGTAAGTATTACCAGAAAAATTCCCTGCAGGCCATTCCTCAACAGGAGTTGTGTTCTTTGAATTACTGTTAATGATGCATCTCTTGTTATGTCGATATTTACATTTGAAAGAGTATCATTAAATTTAGTGATGTATTCTTTGGTTAAATTTGCAACAGTTATTAAGTCTTCCGAATTTGTGGTGCTTACCTGAATACTTACAGAAGGCCTTCCGTTGAAATAAGAACGGTTTGGGTTTTCCGACCATCGGTCGCGGACAATTGCTACCTCATTCAGTCTGATTTTGTTTCCTGTTTCATCCGTTTTTACAACAATTCTATCCAGTTCATTGCCATAATATGCTCTGTTACTAACCCTTATCAGAAATTCTTCAGTGTCTGTTTTAATAGATCCTCCGGTAACAAGTATATTGGTTCCGGCTACTGCATTGGCAACATCTTTAAAAGTAAGATCGTAGGCCCTTAGTTTATTTTCATCAACTGCAATCTCAATTTCTTCAGATGGATAACCGTTAACTTCTACTTGTGAAATCCCGTCAGTAGCCCGTAAATCAGTTTCTATCTCGAGTGCAATTTGTTTTAATGATTTCAGCGGGACATCTTCTCCACTTAGCGCCATAGAAACGGCTTCGGTTCGAAATATTGATTTGGAAACAACAGGTGGTTCCATGCCTACCGGGTAGGAAGGTACTTTATCTACCGCATTTTTGATATCCTGCATAACGGCATCTACTTCATAACCTTTTAGAATTTCAACAACAATCTGCGCCGAATTTTCTGAAGATGTAGAAGTAAAACGATCGATACCAATTAATCCCCGAAGATTGTCTTCAATTTTTAAGACAATGCCTTCTTCCATTTCCTGAGGTGAAGCTCCCGGATATACTACACTAATATTAACAATACGCGATTCATTTAAAGGGAAAAATGATGATCTTAGGGTCAGCATCCCCACCGTTCCCAGCACCACAAAGCCCAGAATAATAGCATTTGCAGCAACGGGATATTTTATAAAATGTTCAATAATTTTTCTCATGTTGCTACTTTTCTCCTTTAAATATTTTAACTGCCATTCCGGAATAAGCCCCGGCAACAATCCTGGAAATCAATTGCTGACCATCTGATAAGCCTTTGACCACAACTGTTTTTTGATTAAAAAAAACAGGATCTACATCAACCAGCTGCAAACTGCTATCCTGAACAATGTATACCTTAGACTCATCAATAAGCAGGCTGCGTGCAATTTCCATGGAACTGTCAATGGGTTTGCCATCAATAACAGCCTCCAGATACATGCCATCTTTCAATTCTGTCCCTTTCAGTTCTATGTAAATTTTTACTGTTTGTGTAGTGCGATCAACTTTTCCATTAATCCTCACAACCTTTCCATTCCATTGATTACTATGGTTTTCGGTATCTCGTACTTTTACCTGTTCACCTATTTTTAGTGACGACAAAACGGATTTGTTAACAGCCACCTCCAATTCATAAACAGACGGGTCGATAAATTCGCCAAGTTTCTGTCCGGGCCTGACCAGAGTACCCGGAGTAACCAGTGCATCGGTGAGTATCCCGCTAAAAGGAGCCTTAAGATGGTACTTGGCCAATACGATCTCCATGTTTTTGGTATTATAGTAGGAAGTATAAATATTGTTGCCGGTCAGGAAATATTTTTCTTTATCGTTTATTGGTTCAGGAAGTTTTCCAATAGGTTTGTTCATGTCAAAATTCCTCAGGTATTCATCCCATTGCTTAAATGCCTCCGGATAATCGAGCCGGAGATCAGGCATTATAGAGCTGATCAGGTTTTGAAAATTACTTTTCTGAGCCTGGAGATTAGCAGCATAATCTGCATTTCGGATGCTTACAATATTTTCACCCTTCCCGTATTTGGTGCCAGGTTTAAAATCTTTTTTTGAAACTTCCATTACACCCTGTACTTCGGCAAAAATTTCAATTTTGTTTTTTGCCTGCAATCTGCCACTTTCAATTACCTGCACAGGTATACTGGTGTTATGCACTGTTTCGATAAAAACAGTGGGTGCCACCTTTTCATTAGCAGGCTGTTTGTCCTTCTTCCTGTTCGATAGGTCTTTTGCTATATATGCCGATGCAGCAACTAATATTATCCCTATGATAATGGTTACATATTTTCTCATAATTTTATTTACTTTCTAGTGCAACTTGTTCGATTGATTCTATATTATTCATTAATTTTTTTAATACTTTAATTGCTACAATTCGTTCTTCTTCCGAAAGCCCTGTTTGCATCTCTTCAATCATCTCATCTACCACAGGCATGGCCATTTTTAAAATTTTTTCTCCATTCGAGGTGATAAAAACATGGTTAATCCTCTTGTCGCTTGTAGAGGGGATCCGGGCCACCAGGTTTTTCTTTTCCATAGTGGTAATAATGCGTGTAAGCGAAGCTTTGTCGCGATTTGTAAAACAGGCAAGATTCAATTGCGACTCGCCGTTTATTTGTTTTAGCCGCATAAGCAACAGCCACTGTACCTTGGTAAGGTCTATTCCTCTTTTCGAAAATCGATCAGCAATAAAATAATCTATTACTTTCATAGACCTTCCAATCCAGGGCATTAGTGTCTTATCAATATCTATCATAATGATTCGGGCGTATTTTTTTAAGCGCGCAAATGTAAACTAAATATTAGAATTAATTGCATATGCAACTAATATTGATCTCGACAAAAATACAAAGTGAGCCATATAGTTGTACTAAACAGGGATTTAGGTTTCAGGGTTTATTTAGAGGAGATTTAAAAAGGCTTAAACAGGAAATTAACGCTTCAAACAGTCATTTTACATTCTGGTATCTTAATTGGAATAAGTGTATTAATTATAGAGGATAAATATTTTTTTGGATTTCTTGTTTTTTTTTCGTATTATATAGGTCTTAGAACTTTCTAAAAATTTAATAACACAATATGAAAAAGCAAACACTATTGCCAAAATTATTTATTATTCTTTTGCTACCCATCTTTCTGGTAAGTTGTGCGGCAAAAAAAGATTTAGCTGCATTAAAAGTTGATTATCAGGAGCAGCAACGCAGCTTAAATTCTTTTAAAGAGCAGCAAAATATTATTAAATCGGAGCTAACTGCACTAAAAGGAGAAAATGAAAAATTAAAAGCAGAAAATGACAAACTGCAAAAACAACTAAAAGCTGCAAGACTATCTATTAAAGAAATTTCTGAGCAGGAACTGGAAAGCCAGGAAAAGTATAAAAAAGGCCTGGTTTTTAAAGTTCAGATAGGTGCTTACGTAAAACGTGAAATTCCAGATAATTTAAGCACTTCGGAAAATCTTGAAACAGAAGAAAAAGGTGATATGCAGCGGATCATCGTAGGTCAGTTCAGGGATTATAAAAAGGCCGAAAGTTTAAAGAATCAGTTGCGGGCGATGGGTGTAGGTGATGCATTTATTGTACCCTATGTTGATGATGTGCGAAAAACGCTGGAAGAAGTTTTATAAATTATTGAAGCTAAATATTTACAATACACTATCGTTTACTTAAGTCTTTAAAACTCTGGCAGCGTCCTATGGACCTGCCAGCTTATGCTTCTGGCCGACCTTTCAAATCCGCTGGCTGGCTGACTGAAAGAGTCTTTCTAGTATCACACTCTGAACGCCAATGACTCTTAATTATACATACCCACCTTCCTGCAAATAATTACTTAAAAACTTGTCCCATACCGGATTAATAATATACAAACCCGTTGTTTTTTCACTTACTAATCCGGCCATTTTCATGGCATTGATATTTTTTTCTATTTCAAAAGGCTCCATCTGCAGAACGCGCTCAAGTTTCTGCAAATCCATGCGCTTGTGCAGCAGCAATTGCGACAGAAACACCTGCCATGTACTATTCAGGTTTTTTAAGATAGATAAGTTTGGTTTTTGAGGTGTTTTCATATATAGTTTATCACCCACTTGCTTATTAACCGATGCCAACCAACAAAAAAGTGCAAGTCCGGGATTCCCTTCAGAATAATTAAAATATTTATTAAATATACCAGCCATCCGGATTTCAGATATTTTTTCTTCAGGAATTTTTCCATAATGCATTTTTAACCCTCCTGACCGATGCCGCCTGATTATTAAATCTTTTAACTCTTCGGAATCAAATGGTTGACAGGCAATTACACTGATAAAATAATCATCAACTTCAACCAGTTCCTTAATTCGTAAATAAGTAAATTTGTTCATATTGATGATAAAAAAGCATTTTGAGCTGTATTTTTTAACCAGATCAAGTAAGGCTTTTATAACTTTCATTCCATTTTCAGATGATTCCCACCAAAGCTCTAAATCGTTAAAAACCATTACCGAATGATAGGGTAATTTTTCAAAAACTTTTTCAATGCTTCCCCGTAAGTTGGTAACATTATTGATGGCTTTGGTAAAATCTTTGATCTCTACTGAACCATGTGCCGGAGGAAATACATGGTAGACCGTATTTTGGGAACAATGTTTTTTAGTGGCATATCGGCAAAAGGCTGTTTTGCCGGAATTTCGCTCTCCCAAAACCATTATTGCTCCCTGGTAACCAGCCCGGTAGTGTTTCCATGCTTTTTCGAACATACTTTGCTCAATCGGTCGCTCAATCCAGAAATCTTCACTAATGCTTGAACGCCCGCTGAAAAGATTTTTATAATAAGCAGGAATAGTTTCATATACCTTATGCACAGGACTTATCTCGTCCAATAAGTCCAATAATTGTTCTGATAATGAGCGCTGGATTTGGCTTTCATTTAATTCGCGTGCTAACAATACACCTTCGCTTCTTGAATACAAAACCCTTAATACTAAGGACTTAAATTTCTCTTTGGCATCTTCTACAATTTCATTAAAATAGCCGGTACTTTTGCTTACCTTCAATTCACGAACGGTTTGCGAAAGCTCCCTGCTGCTTTTAGAGATCCTGTGAGGCGACAATGCTTCAAACGCACGTTTTGTATTTTTTCGAATATTTGATTCTAATTCGTCGCGAATCTTTTTAACACTAATTTCTTCGCGGGTTATTTCTGCCTGTGTTTCCTCAAGCAGTTCCTTAAATTCATCTATTGCTATACCTTGTTCATTATCAACATTCTCCAGGCTGAAATGCATGTAGCTCAAATGGTCTTTAATTCGGTATATGGTTTTTTTCAGGTCTTCCGATGCGCCCTTCAAGTCTACTTCGATTAAACTGCCTAATAAAAAATTGATAAAGTGTTTAGCTACTCTTCTTAACGGAATTTCCACCACCTCAATTTCTTCTGTAAAGTCCTTCTTCTGTTCCATTTCCTGAATATCTGCTACCTCAAATTTTTCAGGAACTGACTCAATTATTTTATCAATTGATTTTTGCAACAGCTCCGAAAAATCATTTTGTTGTAAAAAACTTCCGTCAATATTTAAATCAGGAATATTGTTTATGCCATCCTGCTCCTTAAGCAATTCAATAAATTTTCTGGTTTTAGAGAGCAATCCATTCTCAATTACCTGGTTGTATTGTTGCCGGAAATCATTGAGTTCTTCTTCTAGTCTGAATTGTAAAGAAAATATTTGGAGGTCGAGACGTATCAGATTGATATACAGTTGCTGATGTTTGTGCCAGCTTTCAGGGAACTGCAGGGATTGTTCTTTAAAAGCTTTATAATAATTAGTTTTTCGCCTTTTTTTAGCAATTACATAATTTGCGTTTAATTTGGCTAAATCATTACTAAATAACTGTAAATTTTTCCGAAATTCAAGTAAAAGTCTGTTTTGTAATAATTTGCTGCTTTCTCTGTGGTTTGCTATAAGTTCATCCAATCTTAAATTAAAGGCTCGTTCCAGTTCTTCTATACTTTGCGAAAAGTAATCCTCAGCATGTATATCCCGTTGTATTACATCTAGTTGGTTTTCAATATGTAATACAAAATCTCTTATACCTGCTACAAATCCAAGGCTATAATCATGGAATTTTTTTAGGTATTCGCTTAAAAATTTATACCGGCTATCTCTTAAGTAGAAGTTTGCAATTTTTCTGTAATTTATGTCCAGGTTAATACTTTTACCGGCAAAGGGATGACTCATTCTTTTGCGTAGCTTAAGCCAACGCAAAGCTAGTGAATCTTTAGGTTTAACAATAAATTCTTCTTTTGTAAACGGGACTGTTATTTTTTTTGGGGATTTTTGTACTACTTTCTCAAATTCGTTGATGTACCATGAAATTCCAGATAATAATAAATCACTTAAAGTACTAAGTTTTTCATTTGAATATTTGTTAATCAGGTAATTTGATTTAAAATAAAAATCGTTTTTCGTTTTTGCCCATTGTCTGATTTTATTATGTTTTGATGATTGTTCCTGAATTTTACCAAGATTGTCAATTACTCCATTAACCAATATTTTAAGTTCACTGGCAAGTAGTTCGTTTTCAGTACAATGTACACTTGTTGTTTTTTCAAAAAAAGATTCCTGTAGCTTTAAACCTTCAGAGTCTAACTGTTTAACTGCATCATTAATAATGTTATATGGGCTTGTTTTTAATTCTGGTAATTTCAGCTCCTCCATAATAGAAGGCATCTTTTTTCCAGGGCTAATTTCCGAAACTACATTATAATCTTCAAAAATGGTTGAAGCACTTACTATTAAAGTTGTTCCAAGCTTTTCAAGCAACTTTGAAGTCCCGTTAAAACTTCGTTTCACCTGTTCAATGTTTTTTCCTGACATACCCAAAATGGTAAGATCTGTTTTCTCAGATTCGCGCCAAATAATTTCATGAACGGGAAGTTTGTCAACACTATTGTTAATTACCCGTATTTCCATTAATATGCGATATTCTTCCAGTATTTTCTCAATGGATTTATAAAGTATTTCTACCATTGAACTTTCGTTGGTAATTGCAAATATTCTAAGTTTTGGGTCTTTCCAATTGGCAGAACTTGTCAAATGCCTTAGTAAAGTAATAGAAAAGGTAAGATTGTTGCCCCAGCCACTCCACCAGACATCAATGCTCTCATAATTGCCAAATCCTTTTTCCTGATTATATCTGATAAACAGGCTGTTAAAATTGTTTATTGACAAACGCCTGACGAATTCAATGAAATTTTCCTCATGGTTTTTTCTTTTGCTCCAACCCATTAGCACAGTATTTGGCTCAACACCTCCAAAGCCGTACACCCTGACTATCTCATCCATTCCAGAATACACGTCTTTGCAATTATGGATATTCATAAAAAGACCTTCTGATTTAATTTCGGCATAAGTGATTCGTTTATTCCGGGGCAAAAAATTATCGCCTGAAGGCTTTAACTCAAATCCAGTAAGCACACCAAGCCTTCCGGCAATGTCTTTTCCCAGTTCAATCATGTAAGGTCGGTTTTCTTCATCTCCTGAAAACATCAGAATATTTGGTCGCCAGTTGCGGGTTTGCATGTTGGTGTCTTTTGTTAAGCGGTGCAATCCTGTTTTCACCAGGGAGGCCCAAATACTTCCCCAGGCATCTCCTGTGTGTAATACCAGCTCTTTTCGTTTCAAGAACAAGTACAGAAAGCCTAGTATTACTGAGGCTCCAATCATGGCCATAAAATCAAGCTGTATCATAACCAGAAAACAAGCAGCTGCACCTATCAGACTTATCCAGGCCGGGGTCTTAAAGGAGGGCCTGAAATCTGCACTTGTAAGTCGCTCAAAGGCAGCACTAAGGTTCAAGAAACCGTAGGTTGTAATAAAAAATATGGAGACCACACGGGCTATTATATCTAATTCACCAATTAAAATTCCGCCTTCTGCAATTAAGAAAGTGAGAATTAAAGCATTACGGGGCTCATTGGTTGATCCTGTGCCCTTTGCAAATATTTTTGGAGTAATCTTATCAACAGCAGTTGCTTGCAGAATTCGGGGTGCACCAAGGATGCTTCCCAGAGCCGATGATAAAGTAGCGCCCCAGATACCAGCCAGCACCAATTCAGGAATATATGCCATTTTTAAAAGTACTTTGGGATCGTTGGCAAGTACCTCTCCATCTACATTATAGGCAAAAAAGAAGGCTAAAAAAATATAAACAACTAGTCCCACTAAAATTGCGGCAATAGATCCCATGGGAATGGATTTTTTTGGATCCTTTAAATCCCCCGACATGGAAACACCGGCTTCAAAACCTGTAACCGCCGGGAAAAAGATGCCAAATAATACCATTAACGGAACTGTTGAGGCAGGTTTTGAAAGCAAAGGAGCAGTTGGTTCAAAATCATGATTCCCAAAAAGAATGGATATTAGGGACAGAAAAATTGCAGCCAGAATAAAATACTGTGTTTTAAGAGCTAAGGAAGTACTTATAAAGGTAATTATAGTTACTAACAATAGAATTGCACTCCCTGTTATTCTTATCGCATTTTTTGTGATTTCAAAACCCCAATAACTTAAAAAGCTTTCGGAAAAGCCAATGAGATATAAGCTTACACTAAAGGAAAGACCTACAAATAAGGCAAGACCCAATGTTCCCCCAATCGGGAGCCCTAAACTTCTGGATATCATGTAGTAAGTACCACCAGCCTGTACTTTTTTATCAGTTGCGATGGAAGAAACGCTTAAGCCTGTTGTGGCAGAAATAAGATGTGCAATCACAATGATACCAATGGTGGCAAAAAGACCTGCCTCACCCACAATCATTGGTAAACGCATGTACATGATTACCCCAAGGATGGTAAGTATTGATGGGGTAAATACCCCCTTGAAGGTGCTGAATTTATTAGATGATGCCAAAATAATAAGGTTTAGAATTTATAGATTTAATTTGCATCTAAATTATACAAAAAACTGATAAGTGTCGAATACATCAATTTTCCAATATTTAATGGATTTCCTAATAAATCCATTAAGGGCTGGCACCTGTTTAAACGTTTAAAGAATAAGTAAAAGGTTTTTTATTAATCCCTGACAAATGAAAAATTTCACTTTTCTTATTACAACTTTTGTATTTTTACTCTCTGGATATAGCTATGCCCAAACCCCAATAAAAAGCACATTCCAGGGAAAGTATCACATGCTTTCTGCGGAAGAATTAAGCAATAAAAAATTTGTTACAAGTTTTCTTGAAACTGATCCTCCAATCGGAAAAGTCAGGAATATTGCAGAATTCGAGCAGAATGAAGCCATAATTGTTACTTACATGGGTTGGGGATTTGGAATACCTATTAAACTAATTGCTGAAATAGCTGAGGATGTTAATGTGATAACCATTGTTAAAAACGGAATTGAGGCTTCTGAAGTTATTGGAATTTATCTAAATAACCAGGTAGACACTTCGCATTGCGATTTTCTTTATGCTGCCAGCAACTCTTATTGGTGCAGGGATTATAGCCCGTGGTTTATTGCCGTAGATGATAAAGTTGCCCTGGTAAATTTTTCTTACAACCGCAACAGGCCGGATGACAATGACATTCCGATAAACTATGCCTATGCTTTCAACATGGATCTATATGGGATGAACCTTTCACATACCGGGGGCAACTGGATGTGCGATGGAATGGGCGTGGCCGCCTCAACAGATTTGGTTTACGATGAAAATCCACAGCTTTCAGGTTCACAAATTAGCGAAATTGTTTACAATTATCTGGGTGTTGAAAATTACATGGTGTTACCGGACCCGCAGGCAGAATACATAAAACATATCGACTGCTGGGCAAAATTTCTTGATGTGGACAAAATTTTAATTGCAAAACTTGATGTTAATGACCCACGCTACCAGGATTACGAAAATATGGCCACCTACTGGGCCAGTCAAACTTCAGCTTATGGAAATAAGTACCAGGTTTTCAGGGTTTATTCTCCTAATAGTCAACCCTATACCAATTCATTAATCGTAAACAAAAAAGTGTTGGTGCCTATTGTTACTGGATATGGGAATTCCTATAACAATGAAGCCCTGGAAATATACCGGACAGCCATGCCAGGTTACGAAGTTATAGGATTTATTGACAATGGGTACGAAAAATGGGAACCTACGGATGCTTTACATTGCCGGACGCATGAAATTCCAAATCAAAACATGCTTTATATTTATCACAAGCCCCTTTTAGGAGGAACGGAAGAACAGAGCGAGTATAAAATCAGCGCTGAAATTATTCCTTATTCGAAAAAGCCGGTTAGCTCGGCAAAATTATATTACCAGATCAATGGCGCAGGTTATCAGGAAACTTTAATGAGTTATGAGTCTGGCAATATGTATTCAGCAATGATTGCAAATCCTGTAACAAAATCGGGCAATAAGGAAATCAGCTACTATATAGAAGCCCAGGATGAAAGCGGACAAATTTCTTTTCATCCTTTTATTGGACAGGCAGATCCTCATGTGTTTAATCCTGGTCAGACCACAGATATTTCATTTATTGAAAACCCTTCTTTTGACATTTCAAGCTATCCAAATCCTGTTAAAGAAAGATTATTTGTTAGTTTTAGATCCGAAGCTGTGCGCAGAATAGAGCTCATAATAACAGATTTAAACGGAAAAGTATATATTTCAAGGAAAATAAGTGTGCACGCAGGTAATTACATTGAGCAATTTAATCTCAACGGTTTTTCAAAGGGAATGTATCTTTTGACAGTAAAATATGATGGTAATAAAATTTGCACACATAAGGTAATTGTAAAATAAGTAACTTCATTGAATAAACTATATTAAAATCAAAGAATACTAATATTTTTTCAATTGCTATGGGAAAAATTTATCATTTATTTCAATCCCTTGTTCTTTTAAAAGTCGTCTTAGTTCATCTTCGAAAGATTCCTTTTTATGATGTTCCTGCTGGTTTTTGATATAATTAATAATAATATCCTTATCTTTCCATGAATATGTCAAAGCGGCATATCCGGCTGCCCATCCATCAAATTTAGGATATTTACCATTCTCTTTTAACCATAATGACGATGCCGTTTTTAAGTCACGTATGTAATCAGCAAGCGCTATACTCAGAACAACTGACCCTGATAGCAGTATTTTAAAATCAATTACCTGATGTTGAGTAAATTAATTTATTATTTATATTTTTGGGCACGGATTTAAAAAAGATACCAAAGTGACTCAAACACGATTACCATTCTTTCCCGAAGATATTGAATTAATCAATAATTATATAGGGTTTCAAAAGAAACACTGTATTGTCTATTATTTTAATGGAGCCATGCCTGTTTTTCAACACCATGAAAACGATTACGCTAGCTTTAGGTTGTTTACAAGTCAACTTATAGTGAATGGTAATGTTAGACAAGTTGAAATTGTTAAAGCTTTCAATGTTAGCAGTATAAGTGTAAAGCGTTGGGTGCAGAAGTATAGAGAAAAAGGGAACAAGGCTTTTTTTTATCGAAAAAACAACGCAAACCTCGGGTATTAACACAAGAGGTCTTATCAAAAATACACAACTATTTAGATTTAGGATACCAGATTGGTTCAATATGCGAACTGCTTGAACTAAAAAACGACACTGTACAAAAAGCGGTAAAAGCAGGCCGTATTATACTACCCCCCCAAACCCAATGAACAACTACCAGGCCTAACAAAAAGCCAGCGCAATGTTGTTGACAATAACCAAATAATGGGCAAGGCCTGCAGTAATTTAAGTGAAAGGGTGTTGACCATACACACAGGAAAAAGCTGCCCGATAGTATTCCAAAACCAAATAGACCTGCAGCATGCAGGGGCACTGTTAGCTATACCGGCGTTGATGTCACAAGGTTTGTTGAAATACGAAGATACCTTTAATCTCGAAAACGTATATTATCCAACAAGTAGTGTTTTTTTATCATTGGCCATCTTGTCTTTATTACGGGTAAAAACACTATCAGGGTTAGATAGCTTGCCATCTGGAGAGTTAGGAAAAGCAATAGGGCTTGACAGGATCCCTGAAGTAAAAACATTAAGGGCACGCATATCTGATTATTGCCAAAAGGCAAATATTGAGAACTGGGGCATGGAACTCAGCAAGGACTGGATGGAAGACAGCCCCGGATTAAGCGCGGTACTCTACATTGACGGGCACATCAAATTATATTATGGAAAAGAAACGTCCCCACCAAAACGGTTTGTCAGCAGGATGCGCCTATGCTTAAGCGGCACAACCGATTATTGGGTAAACGATGTGCTGGGACAGCCATTCTTTGTTGTAAACAAAACCATCAGCAATGGTTTGATACAGACTATAAAAGATGACTTATTGGATAAATTTAATAGCGATGTCCCCAACCAGCCGGGCCAAAAAGAATTATCAGAAGACAAATATAAAAGCAGGTATATGTTGGTTTTTGACAGGGAAGGATACAGCCCCGATTTTTTTAGTGACCTGTGGGAAGAACGGATATCAATAGCCACCTATAAAAAAAATGTAACAGATAAATGGGACGATGCAGAGTTCTGTCAATATAAGGGCACTTTGCCTTTTGGGACAGAGAAAACTATCGAACTGGCTGAGCGCGGTGTATTGCTTCAGAACAAAGGGAGCAAGAAAATGATATGGGCGAGGGAGATCCGCAACAAATCCAAATCTGGCCATCAAACATCAATTGTAACTACAAATTACACGCTCTCCATTATTATGATAGGCCTGTATATGTTTGCCCGCTGGTCTCAGGAAAACTTTTTTAAATACATGATGCAAGAGTTTGGTATTGATACACTTGTAAGCTATTTAAAAGAAAAGATTACCGACAAGACAATACTTGTAAACCCTGAATACCGGGCGCTTGAAAACGCAAGGAAAAAGATAACATCAAAACTGAACACTGTAAGGGCAAAATTTGCTACACTCACCTTACAGGCCGAACATATTGAAGAAAAAGCGGTTGAAAAATATGTGTCTAAAAAAGAAGAGCTTCGAAATGAAATAGAACAAAAAGAAAAGGAAATCGAACAGATCAAGTTGCAAAAAAAATCGGTCCCAAGAAAAATAACTTACGCAGAACTTCCTGATAATGAAAAATTTGACAATGTAATCAACCAGCGGAAACACTTTCTGGACACCATCAAGTTGATAGCATACAGGGCCGAAACTTCTTTGTCAAATATGATTAAAAAATATATGTCCCATAAAGATGAGTCAAGGCTCTTGCTCAAACAGGTCTATAAAACAGATGCAAACCTAATAGTGGATAATGAAAATCAAAAATTGATCGTTGAGATACATAGGTTGGCACATTGGAAAGATGATTTAGTTTTAGAAAAATTATGTAATGAAATGAACGATACCGAAACGAAATTTCCCGACTCAAACCTTACTTTAAGCTATAAATTGGTATCAGACTAAATCCGCATAGGTCAGTTGTTCTGATACTTGGATGGAGATCACTTAAAATATGAATATGCTCCTCCATTCCATTAATTCTGTAAAGAAAGCAATTTTCATTTCTTATAATGCCCATTAAATAAGCAAAAAGCTCCCTGTTGTATTCCATATCCAGGGTTTTTGCGCTATTTTTAGTTCTAAAAATCAAATGATATAATATTTTACGGTAGCTTGACATAAAAACTAAATTATTCAACCCTTTCAGGGCTGAGGTTAAAATATACCCTTTCCGTGGATTTCATCCACGGTTATTCAAATTTAACCACTTCGTGGAAAATTTCAAAAGATAATAAATAAACTTAAAGCCCAGTTTTATAGTTTCAAATCTTGGTCAAAGCTAATTTTTTATGTTCCGAAGATGTTAAACCCACTGTAAACACAATCCAGGAATGACCATACCCAATAACGCCTTGGTAAATTCCATAAATATTATAAAAGCTCCTATCTTTTTTTAAGTGAACTATTGTATCTTATATTTAGTATTGATCTTGTAAAATAAAGGTTTTTAGTAAGCTATCAAATATCTTATCTGAATGAATAAATAGACTTTTTTCTTTAAGCTCCGAAGGAGTTTAATCTAAATAACCATGGGTCAAAACCTATGGTAGGAGATTTGCTGTTAGGCCTCAGCCCTGAAAGGGTTGAACATAAAATGGTAGAAACATTTCGAACTAAAAATATTAAAGCTTTCCAGAAATTCATAAATAATTCAAGATAGTAGCCTATGGCTTTAGTGGTTTATTTTCAATCGGATGCACCACACTTCCCCGATAAAATGGTTTGCACTCAATTGATTGTGTTTTTTTCCCATCATCGACATCGCTGCCCATAAAGTTTCCAAATAAATCCATGCCGCTCATTTCCGGCTTAACGGCCATTCCTGCGAAATTTTGTTTTAATACAGCACAACCTTTCCTGTCTAATAAGCCTATACTAAAATCCAGACTATCGGCACTATAGCTATACCATCCTTTTAGGGCAATTCTATTATTTTCAGTTGTGAATGCAACATCATCTGCAATAAGGGAATCGTTTTTTATTTTCCAATCCGAGACCAAATTGGTAATTTCTGAATATTTTTTTCGATTGGTAACTTTTATCCTGGCAAAATTGGTTCTTTTGGTTGCCAACAGTGCAACCGGACCTGCATAAACCGCTATACCAATATCCAATAAATTAAGCTCCTGAGTTGTTTGAAATTTTTTTAAAAATTCGTCAACATTTATTCCGTGCAGGCTTAAATCGTTGCCTTGAACCCTGATTTTTCCTTTCATGGTTTTTAATATCGAATCTTTGTGGTTTCCTTTGAAACTAAGTCTTAAAGCAAAATCCATTTTCCCGGTTAAAACACTATCTTCCAGAAAATTTGAAAATAATTCGCCCGCTGAAAATTGTTTTACCGAATAATCGAATGAATAGGAGGGGGGGGTATGGAAAGGTGAAATCACATATTTTCCTGTAGCTTTTCTATTAAACCAATTATCATTTTCAGGACTGATTGTATAGGTGCCCTTGTTGGCACTTATCTTATATATCACATCGGTAAATTCAAAATACTTACTTTTTAATTTTTTGGTACTTAATTCAATGTTTCCGGAAAGTGAAGCCAGTGGGTTTTTATCTATATCGGTATTATATGAAACCCCTGAACAGTAGGCTCTTAGGGATTTGAATCTTAGTGTATAATTCGCATCCCAATAACTTAATGAATCAGCCTGGAATTCAAAGCGGGCTATTTTTTTTTCATCGTCTTTGGTCAGGCGAAGGTTGATCTTCATCATTGCGCTAATATCGGTATTCAAAAAGGCTGAACTACTATCAATCAGACCCTTCCAAAAGAAATTTCCGGGGTTAAACTTTTTGGCTTTAATACTGCTACTAATTCTTGGTGCTTTGCCCTTTACATGTGAATAGGAAAAGTCAGTCAAAAGTTGGTTGTCAGTACTTTTAATATCGAATCCATTCAGGTTGATTAGTATTTTATCTTCTTTTTCGCTAAGTATCAGGTTGCCTTTTTTAATTACAAAGGGGTTGAGCAGGGAGTCAATTGCAGCAGAAAGATTTTTAATTTTAAAATGAAGGGTAGGCATTCTTTTAAATTCAACCAATTCATTGCGCATGGCTGAGGCTGTAAAATTTAACTTAAGCCGGGTTATTTTATAAGGAAAACTTTGATTTACAGACGAATCCTGAGCTAGTATTTCTGCCATGTCTATGAGCTCAGATTTTAACGAAATATTTGCAATCAGTTTTTCTCCTTCATCATAAATAAGATTTGATAAATTTTTTACGTCTCCATCAATTAGAAAATCAGAATTTCCGCTAATAAATTTAATTTTCTTTAATTGTATCTTATTTCGTTGGTCTGTGATTGTACCGCTTAAGTTACTAATAAACAAGCCCCCTGGCGTTTTAAAAGAAACACTGTCAAACTGAAGCATAAAGTTACCATGCTTTTCATTTATCCACTTTTTCCCTTTTTGGAACACACCATTAAACTCATGGTGTAAAACAATCTTTCCCTGAAGGCTGTCAATATGGCGCAGGCGAAAAACCCTGTCTATTCCGCCTATATTTGCACTTAAATCCAGTTGATATTTTATTGAAGGGGCATTAAAATTTTCCATTTCAAATGCCGCATCGACATATCCTTGTGGCAATTCCGCCTTTATTGAATCAATTTTAAAAATAGCCGACGACAAGTCTTCTTTTTTGCCGGAATTAAAATACCCGCTAAGGTTTAAATGTTTAATTGAATCATTGGTGCCGGGTATTTTTAGCGACAAATCTTCAATACCAAACCCAATATTTAATTCAGGAATTTCATCTTTTAAGGTGCCTTTTAAAGTTCCTTTAAAAAAAAGGTTGCCTGTTTTTAGATTTTCTATTCCGCTTTTGGTAAGGAGTAAACTTAAGAAACCCAACTTTTTATCGGATGCCTTTAATTTCAGATCAATTAAACCATCGTTTTTTAAATCAATGATTCCGTTTAACCGGAACTGGGCCCTGGCCAGAATCAATTTGCTGGGTGCTACTTTGATGGTCGAATCTTTTCTGCTGTAACGCAAATCGGTCCTAAACTGGAACTCCAAATCATAAAACTTTAATTTTTCTGAAATTTCGGTTTTTTTTATTTCTGTTTTAACATAAAGTTTTGTTGAAATAGAATCAGGAGTAATGTTTAAGGAGGCAATTAAATCATTAAAATAAAAATTAGTCTGCTTGCCATTCTTTTGATTATTATAATAAAGATAGATTGCCTTCATGGTTATTTTATCTAACTCTAACTGAAGTACTCTATGCACTTGTGCTATTTTATTGGTAGGTTTCTTTTTCTTTTTTACAGGGACTTTTTTTGTAGCTTGTTGATCCTGCTCTTTTTTTTCTATTGCAGGCTTTTTGGGGCCCAGAGCCAGTTCAAAATTAAATTTTGAGTAAGGATATTGTATCAGATCAAAAAAACCATCATCAAAAAGCACCTTAGTAATTGTAATTTTATCTTTCAGTAAATCAATTACATTAAAAGCCAGATATACCTGTTCAAATTCGGCAATGGGATCTTCAAGAATATTACGGGAGCTCTCAGGGTTTTGATAAAAGGAAAACTGCTTTAGCGCCAGTGAAACGCTTGGAAATTGTACAAATGGTTCCAGATAAATATCCTGAAAGCTTACTTCGCCATTAATATTTTCATTTAAGCCCAGTAAGAGCGTTTCAGCAATTTTATCCTTGTTTACATAAAAATAGGAAAAGGCAATTGCAGCAAGGGCTATAAAAATCAAAAATAAAATCAAAAATATTTTTAGAAATTTTTTTAAAAATCTGTTCATTTATCTTAGCTGAAATTGCATTGGTGTTTTACAAAACGAATATCTTCAAGTCATTGGTCATTAAGTCATTGGTCTTTAAGTCATTGGTCATTAAGGCATTGGATATTAGTCAACTACAATAATTTCAATTTCCAATGACCAATTACCAATGACCAATTACTAATAACCAATTACTAATAACCAATGACCAATAACCAATAACCAATTAACCAATTTCTATTCACCCCTCGTCAATGCACTGATTTACTTGGAATTTTCTTCAACACCAAACCCACCCGTGGCGGTAAATAAAGTTTTATAAACCATGGCTCTGCTGAAACCAGTTTTCCCTCCTTAATTGCAAAATAAAGGTAATTTTCATCAATTAAGCCAAATCCGCCAAAGTCTTTTGAGTCGGTATCAAGCACTATTTTAAATTTTCCTGCCCCAGTTGGTATTTTATAATCGGTATAGGCCTGGTTTGGACTAAAATTATAAACAAAAAGCAGCGCTCCCCTGGAATAAGCCAGCACTTGCTGGGCATTGTTTTCCCAATTTAAATGGCAATATTTATCATCGTAACAATTTTCTGACTTAATCAGTTTAACCATGGCTTTGTCAAAGGTATCCAATGCCTGGTAGCGCAACATTTCATTTTTGGCCAGAGACCATTGTCTGCGTGCATATTTATACGACCAGTTATTTCCCTCGCGCGGAAAATCAATCCATTCCGGATGTCCAAATTCATTGCCCATAAAATTAAGATAGGCACCACCTCCGGTAGAAGCGGTTATTAGCCTGATCATTTTATGAAGCGCTACACCACGATCAACAACCAGGTTCTGACTGTTATTGTTCATGGCGGTATACATATCTTTATCTATCAGCCTGAAAATTATTGTTTTATCCCCAACCAAAGCCTGATCATGTGATTCAACATAACTTACCGTTTTTTCTTCGGCCCTGCGGTTGGTAAGTTCATGGAATATTTGACCTACTTCCCATTCTTCATCCTTTCGCTCTTTAATTACTTTAATCCAGTAATCCGGAACCCCCATGGCCATTCTGAAATCAAAGCCCAGGCCTCCATCGTCAATTGAGGCAGCCAAACCTGGCATACCGCTCATTTCTTCAGCAATGGTGATGGCTTTTTTATTGGTTTTATGGATTAATCTATTGGCCAGAATAAAATAAACAATCGCATCTTCGTCCTGCCCTCCATCAAAATAAGCATCGTAACTTGTAAAAGCGCGCCCTAAACCATGATCAAAATAAAGCATACTGGTAACCCCGTCAAAGCGGAATCCATCAAATTTAAATTCTTCGAGCCAGTATTTATTCACCCTATCGACAAAACCTTGCGTATATTCACTCTCGTGATTAAAATCATAACCCCATTGGTATTGCCCAACATGATTAACATTAAACCAAGGATTGTTG
>JARGGF010000600.1 GCA_029210905.1 Bacteroidales bacterium
ACAATTAATAAGGTGATTTTTTTTGCCGTAAATATCAGTATTTTCTGAGAACTTACGCACACAGAAAATAAAATAAAATTAACCGACAATTTTTTTTTGAAATTTCAATGTTGTAAAATGGAAATTAGCCTGGTAAGTGTCTTTATAATCATTTATTATTTTTTTGTTTTTATTGCATTTTTTTATATTCTGCTTGAAAACAAAAACCCGCTAAAAACACAGTCCTACCTGCTGATTATTGTGTTAATTCCAATCATTGGCATGCTCATTTACCTTTTTTTTGGAATGAATTATCGGAAAACTAAATTATTTTCGAGAAAAGTGCTGGCGGATCAAAAAATAATCAGGCTGTTTGCCACCAAGTATGAAGAAATATTAAACCGCAACCAAAAAGAAATCAGGGAACACCTTAACGAAAAATGGAGGCTCCCCTTTCTGGCCTGGCGAAACGCGCGCAGCCCGGTCACCATAAATAATAAGGTTACCATTTTACAAAATGGTGAGGCAAAATTTCCGGTGCTGTTGGAAAAAATAAATGCTGCAAAAAAGTTCATTTATCTTGAATATTATATTGTTGAGGAAAGTAGAATATGGCACGAGATTAGTGACTTATTGCTCAAAAAAGCCACTCAGGGCATTGAAATAAAAATAATTATAGATGGATTTGGTAACAACCTTAAAAAAAAAGGAATTAATCAGCTTAAAAAATCAGGAATTCAAGTATATGAATATAATCCGGTTCGTTTTCAACTATTTGCCAATCGGGTAAATTACAGAAATCATAGAAAAATTGTGATTATTGATAATGAAATAGCATTTACAGGAGGAATCAATATTTCAGATTATTACATTAATAACTCATTGACAAAACGATATTGGCGCGATACCCACTGTATGATTGAAGGTGAGGCATGCAGTATACTTAAAATTTTGTTTTCGTTAAACTGGTATTTTGTAAGCGGAAAATTGCTGGAGATAAATGACCTTAAAATACCTGCCCAAAAACATTTTGGTGATACTCCAAGCCTTATCATTGGCAGCGACCCCGATTCTGACAGTGCCTACATTATGGAAACCTATTTTCAGCTGATTAATTCGGCTCGTAAAGAAATTATAATTATTACACCCTATTTTATCCCAAACGACAGCATTTTGGATGCGCTCAAAACTTCTGCTAAATCAGGAGTTAAAGTAAAATTGATGGTGCCGCTTGAATCAGACACTAAATTTGTAACTGAAGCCAGCTATACTTTTTATGGCGAATTAATTGAAAATGATGTGGAGGTCTATATTTACACCAAAGGAATGATCCATTCTAAAGTTATTGTTGTAGATAGGGAAATTTCAACAATAGGAACAGCAAATATGGATTACCGAAGTTTTGACTCCAATGCCGAAGTAATTGCCATGTTTTTTTATGCCGACCTTGCCAATCAACTGGTTAGCGATTTTAATATTGACTGTAAAAATGCCATAAAATTGAGTTATGATGAATGGGAAGTCCGTCCGCTGGCTTCAAAATTGATTGGGGCTTTTGCCCGCCTTCTCGCCCCACTGCTGTAATTTTTAAGAATTATCCGAAAAGACACTTGATATTACAGTATAATTATTTCAATAAATCCAGTTCATCGTTTGGTAAATTTATTATCTTTATTTGTCAGACAGGGAATGTATTTAAGTTTTATCATGTTCATTATCAATACAATGTAAAATTATCCAGGCAATGAAAATATCACAAATAGCTTATTCTTTAATCATCCTTATCGCCAGTGTAGTTATTTTAACTTATGGAAAGGATCTTTTTGTTCCATTTATTCTTGCCTTTCTGCTTTGGTTCATTATTAAAGAGTTAAGAGATCTTTTAAGAAAAATAAGATTTGTAAGGGAAAAACTCCCTCTTTGGCTAATGAGTGCTTTTTCGGCGCTTGTGGTATCAAGTATTCTGGGTGTTGTTATAAGCATGTTGAGCAACAACATACAACAATTGTCTATTGCACTGCCTCAGTATGAGGGAAATGTAGGCAGAATTCTGATTTCATTAGATAATATGTTTGGGATTAATGTTGCCGAATCGGTAAAAGGCTTCTATGAAAATTTCGATGTTACTGAAATTATCAGCAGCCTAATCTCCTCAATTACCAGTATTTTTAGCGATGCTTTTATGATATTGCTTTATACACTTTTTTTCTTTTTGGAAGAAGCTACTTTCATGAAAAAAATCAGGGCAGTTTATCCTGGTTCTGATAGGTTTGAACAAGTGCACGAATTGATTGCCAAAGTTGATAAATCCGTTGGGCAGTATCTTGTGTTAAAAACCATAGTAAGTGTACTTACCGGATTGCTTAGTTATATTACCCTGCTAATTATAGGCGTAGAAGCCCCGCTATTTTGGGCTTTCATTATATTTTTGCTTAATTACATACCTACCATTGGTTCGCTATTGGGTACTACTTTCCCTGCCATATTTGCCCTGTTGCAATTTGGAGATTTAGTTCCTTTTGTTGCGGTGCTAATTGTAGTAGGCATCATTCAGGTGGTAATTGGTAATATTGTGGAACCAAAAATAATGGGTGACTCTTTGAATATCAGTTCATTGGTGGTAATCTTAACCCTCTCGTTCTGGGGTTCCATCTGGGGAATTACGGGTATGATTTTAAGTGTGCCCATCACGGTAATAATGATAATTGTATTTGCCGAATTCCCGCAAACACATTTTATTGCCATCATGCTTTCGGAGGAAGGAAAGGTGGAAGGTGGCAAAAAGAAAAAACTTGCCTGAAAGAAGTGCAAAATATGGCATAAATACTTGCTGGTTTTTTCAATGGATTTGAAAATATTCTTTAAATGAAATATCTTTCCCCGATTTTGATAATTGCTATTTTAATTTGGGCAAATGAACCTTGTACAGCCCAGCATTCCTTGCTGCATCCTGAAGTAAAAATTGATACCAGCTATACTCTGGGCAGCGCATTGGCAAAGTATCAAAAAAAATATCCTTACCTTAAAGCAACTAATTACAAACCAATAAATAAAATAAAAAAACATGAAAATTTAATCTATCAAAGCTATGGTAGCCGGCCTATGCACCTTGATTTGTTTGAACCTGAAAATAGCGCTGCATCACCCAGACCATGTGTAGCCCTTGTCCATGGTGGAGGATGGTCTTCGGGTGATAAATCACTTTTGGAACCATTTGCACTTGCCCTGGCCGATTCGGGATATGTAATCATTACCATTGAATACCGCCTGAGTAATGAGGCGCTTTACCCTGCAGCTGTTATTGATATAATCACTGCTATTAAATGGCTGTATGCCAATGCTTTAACATTTAATATTGATACCAGCCATATTTCCATCATGGGAAGTTCTGCCGGAGGTCAGTTAGCAACACTTGTCGGAGTAAGCACTGCTTTAAAAAAGTTTAATGACCCTTCAATTTATAACAGTCACCTTCCTAAAATTAAGTCTATTATTGATTTAGACGGGATCATTGCTTTTATTCATCCACTTTCTGAGGAGGGTGGAAAGCCAGGTAAAAAAGGATCAGCTGAAAAATGGTTTGGTATTCACTTTAAAGATGATCCCACAAAATGGAATGAGGCTTCTGCACTCACCTATGTAGGTAAAAATACACCCCCAACCCTTTTTATTGCCAGTTCATTTCCCAGGTTTAACGCTGGCAGGGAAGACATGATAAAAATAATGGACAGGTATGGAATTTACCATGACAAACTAATTTTCGATGATGCCCCACATTCATTCTGGTTATTCGATCCATGGTTTGAACCTACATTGAATAAAATTATTAGATTTTTAGGCGTTGTTAATTCAAGATAAATTGCCTGTTATGTATTTTTTGTAACCAAATTCAAACGCTAGAGTGAGACTTAAAGCTTATCAATAAGTTGCATCACCGAATTTATTTCCGGGCCCACATTAATTCCATCGTTTTGCAAATACACTAATCCGTTTTTATAATTTATCAATGCTTCTTTTGCTCTTTTTTTCATTTTTTGTCGCAGATAGATCATGGCTTCTTCCTTATATAACTCAATTAGACCAGGCTTGAATTTTTTTCTGCACTCATCAATTAATGAAATAATTACAG
>JARGGF010000601.1 GCA_029210905.1 Bacteroidales bacterium
AAGGTTCATGAACATTATCAATATACCTGTTAGAACAGAAATGGCTGCAAGCACAAGGAACATGGTTTTGGCCATTTCTTCATGTACAATGATGGAGCCTTCATTAGATTCAATAATAAAACGGCCTACTAATGGAGCCAGTACAGCTGCACTTGAATTAACTGCCATTGCAAGTGTTAATCTTGAGGCAGAGGTTTCGGGAGTTCCAAGAGCAATTACGTAAGGGTTTGCAGCAACCTGTAAAACCACTATACCTATTGCAGTGATAAATAAACCTGCAAGTATCATGTAGTATCCAACATCTAATGCCGGGATAAATATAGCACAACCTATACCGGTAATAATTGAACCAAGAATAACGCTTTTTTTATAGCCAATAGCTTTAACAATGCCTCCAACTGGTATTGAAATGATATAAGCACTGAAAAAAGCGGCACTAACTAATTGAGATTGGCTTGCTGAGATCAGGAATTTGGCTTCCATAAAAGGAACCAGAATATTATTTATCCAGGTTACAAATCCTAAAAGGAAAAGCAAAAAGGACATAATAACAAAAGGAACTAAGAATTTTTTATTACTCATAATATTAGATTTTTAAAGATTATTAAAATTACAGGACTTTTATAATTCGATTTTTACAGCTCCTTTTTTTCTGATAAACAACTTATGGCATCTGCCAGCACCAAAAACGTGTTCAAGAGTTTTTATATAGTCATCTATTATCTCATTTGGGACAAAGGCCTGAATGGTTCCGGCAAAACCTCCTCCGTGAACGCGCCATGCACCTTTTCCTTTTAACTCCAGTTCGCTAAGGGCTAATCCTAGCGAAACACCCTGCTCTCTAACATTATTTACCGGGTAAATATTCTGGTTGTACATATAAGAACTGTGACCTGAATCAATTACCATTTCAAGAAATCCTTGAAAATCATTGCTTTCAAGTGCCAACACCTGATCAACCACTCGTTGGTTATCATTTTCAAAATGGATAGCTCGCAAAATGGCCCGGTCACCAACCTTTTCCCTGATATTTGGTATGCGCTCAATAAGCTCTTCCAAAGAAACTTTTCTCAGAACATCCACACCAAACTCAGCAGCAACAGATTTCATTTCAATTGGAAGCGAAGCATATTCATCATTTAAGTCTGCATGGTTTCCACCTGTATCTGTTATTATCAAAGCATAGTTTGTTTTTGTGAAGTCAAAATCCAATGCTTTAACAATTGGTTTAGCAGGATTTTCAAAATCAATGGTAATAAATCCACCTACCGAACAGGCTGTTTGATCCATTAATCCGCAAGGTTTCCCAAAATAATTATTTTCTGCCCACTGTCCGATTTTTGCATTCTCTACCGGATCCAGTTTTCCATTATTGAATAAATGACTAAGAATAGCCCCAATTAAAACCTCAAACGAAGCGGATGAACTTAACCCTGAACCCTTGGGTACTCTTCCTTCTATACAGGCATCAAATCCTCCAATTTGATAACCCAGTTCTTTCAATCTTGCACAGATCCCTTTTACAAGTGATGCTGAAGTGAAAAATTCACTTTCATTTATTGCAAAATCATCAAGACTGACTTCAAAATCCGGATAGCCAACTGATTTAATTCTTATTACATTGTTACTGTTAGGAGCAGCAACTGCAATATTATCAAGATTTACTGCACCCGCCAGAACCCTGCCATAATTATGGTCGGTATGATTGCCACCTATCTCAGTTCTTCCGGGCGAGCTAAACAATGCTGCTTCAGCATGTCCAAATCTGGACTTAAAATCCTCTAATAGAGAGATGTACCTCTTTGCCTGCTCTTGTTGCTCTAAATTATTTGTTCCATAAAGTTCCTTAAAAGCCGGATTATTTCCATTGTTTATTTTTCCTTTAATGTCTTCTGTTTTTTCCATATCCTTTAAAATTTGTAATTGAAATATTAATTGTTATTATTGTTTCCTATAATTTTGTTCCCATACCCAGGCGGAAAGTGTCATTTCATCAATATTTTTTTCAGCTTTCCATCCCAATTCATTATTTGCTAAGGTTGTATCAGCCCAAATTTGTTCAATATCCCCGGCCCTTCTTGGTTCAACCTTGTAATTCAATTGCAAACCGCTCACTTTCTCAAATGATTTTATGATCTCAAAAACCGAAAAACCATTGCCTGTTCCAAGGTTAAACATCTCATATGGCGTTTTATTTTTTTTATGAATTAGCCGCTCAATGGCAATAATGTGTGCTTTCGCCAAATCTACAACATGGATGTAATCCCTGATGCAGGAACCATCGGGTGTATTGTAATCATTACCAAAAACACTTAGCTGTTCCCTTATCCCATAAGCAGTTTGGGTGATATATGGCAATAGGTTTGCAGGTACGCCTACAGGTAGTTCGCCAATCAAACCGCTTGCGTGCGCCCCTATAGGATTGAAGTATCTTAAGGCTATACCTTTTAGCTCCGCACCTGATTTTATAACATCTTTAAGTATGTTTTCACATACCTGTTTTGTATAACCATATGGAGATTCTGCTTCTTTTACCGGTGCTTTTTCTGTTACGGGTAATTTGTCAGGTTGTCCGTAAACTGTGCATGAAGATGAAAAAACAAAGTTTTCGATGTGATATTGCTTCATGGCTTCAAGAAGGTTCAACGTGCCGCCCAAATTGTTTTTGTAATAATACAAAGGTTTTTGTACTGATTCCCCAACTGCTTTAGCAGCTGCAAAATGGATAACCCCTTCAATATTATCGTTGTTTGCAAAAAAAATATTTAGTTTTTCAACGTCCAGTAAATCAATATTTGCAAATTTCGGACGGGTACCAGTTATAGATTCAATGCTATCAATAATAAATTCTTCCGAATTTGACAAATTATCAATAATCAGGATTTCATATCCTTTTTCAATTAATTCAACTGCTGTATGCGAGCCTATATAACCGGTTCCTCCTGTAATGAGTATTTTTTTCTTCATTTATTGCTGCTTATAATGTATTAATGCCAATTCTCTTAATTTTTGGGCACTTTGCTCGGCAGTGATGTCTCTTTGTGCATTGGCAAGCATTTCATAGCCCACCATGAATTTTTTAACCGTAGCAGAACGTAATAACGGAGGATAGAAATGCATGTGCATTTGCCATTCAGGATGGTCTTTCCCGTCAGTGGGTGCCTGGTGAATACCTGCAGAATAGGGAAATGAGATATTGAACATATTATCATATTTAATAGTTAATTTTCTATAGATGTCGGCAAAATATGTTTTTTCTCCATCCGACAACTCACCTATATTCTGAATGGCTCTTTTTGGTAGTATCATGGTTTCAAATGGCCAGGTAGCCCAGTAGGGAACAAGAGCTACAAACGAATCATTTTCAACAACAATTCTTTCTTCTTTCTGCAATTCTTTTGAAAGATAATCGAGCAATAATGGTGTTTCATGTTTTTTGAAATAGGCATCCTGCATTATGCATTCTTTCTGAACTTCATCAGGAATAGATGATTGCGCCCAAATTTGACCATGTGGATGGGGATTGCTGCATCCCATTATGGCTCCTTTGTTTTCAAAAATTTGCACATGGTTAATGAAATCTCTGTTTCCTAAATCAGTGAATTCTTTTTGCCATAAATCAATTACTTTTTCAATGGCTTCTATTTCCATTTCAGGAATCGTTAAATCGTGCCTTGGAGAAAAGCAGATCACTCTGCAGATGCCCTTTTCTGATTTAGCTATAAATAAATCGTTTTCTTCAGCACTTTCTTCAGGTGTGTCATTAAGTAGGGCACTAAAATCATTTTTAAAAACAAAGGTATTGGCATAATCCGGGTTCTTTTGACCTCCTGCTCTTTCATTTCCCGGGCACAGGTAGCAGTTTTTATCGTGTTGGGGTTTATTTTCGTCTGCTATGCCTTCTTGTTGCCCTTGCCACGGTCTTGTTGCCCTGTGGGGTGATACCAGTATCCACTCACCTGTCAGGGCATTGTATCTCCTATGGGGGTATTCCATTTTAGATTTCATTTATTTAGAATGGTTATGTTTTAGAACATTGTGGGAAAAATAAATTTAGATACTCTTCCTCTATTCCCCTAAAAGTTTTCAGCGTTC
>JARGGF010000602.1 GCA_029210905.1 Bacteroidales bacterium
AATTTCGGCCAAAAGTTCCCTTTTTCCGGCAATATGGCTAGGATCATTGATGATAGGAATTGAAGGCAGCGCTGTTTTTAAATCGATGGGTAACTGCCAGGTGGGTAAATTTCTGTAAACGGTAGTACCAAAAGTTGAAAATCCTCTGTGAATGGCACCTATTCTATTAATTCCGGCTGCATTGATACGCTCAATGGCCCCTTTCCACAATTCCAAATCAGGATTTACCGGATTTTTAACCAAAACCGGAATGTCAATACCTTTTAAAGCATCTGCGATGTCCTGAACTACGAATGGATTGGCAGTAGAACGGGCTCCAATCCACAAGATATCAACTCCAAATTTAAGTGCCTCATATACATGCTTTTCCGAAGCAACCTCGGTTGCTACAAGCATTCCGGTTTCTTCCTTTACTTTCTTTAACCAGGCAAGGCCTTTTGAGCCCACCCCTTCGAAATATCCGGGTCGTGTACGAGGCTTCCAGATACCAGCCCTAAAGATGGTGATGCCATTTTCCTTCAACTGAAAAGCAGTTTCCAAAACCTGTTTTTCAGTTTCGGCACTACAAGGCCCGGCAATTACCAAAGGGCGACTATCGTCAGGCAAGCCCCATTCCTTCAGCGGCAAAGTATTTAAAATAGATTTCATTGTTCCAATTATTAATTAATGATATTTTTTCTATTTAAACTAATGAAAGCGGCTGCTACAATTCCTATTTACAAAGTTACAACCTTATTCATATTATTCATTATTTTTAGAGAGGTTCCATTTCGACAATTCTTTGTTCTCCTGAAATTTGTCAAGCACCCTTTTTATTTCATTCGACTGCTGAATCATTTCCATAATTTTTTCGGAATCATTAGCCAAAATTACATTCTTAAACTTCTGTAATACTGCAATATATGAATTAATCACGTCAACCACATTGCCAGAATTCTGGATAAAAATAGGAGTCCACATTTCAGGCGAACTTTTTGCCAGACGAACTGTTGAATCAAAACCACCACTTGCCATATCAGTAATATTTTTTTCAACTTTTTCCTTTTCGAGTACCGTTAAAGAAAGGGCAAAAGAACTGATGTGAGAAATATGCGAAACATAAGCAGCGTGTAAATCATGAGGTTTAGGATCCATTTCAACGATATTCATGCCCAAAAATTCATATACTTCACGAATAAGTTGTAAAGCATCTTTATCAGAACTTTTTGCATCGCAAATAATTACCGGTTTATTTTTAAAAAGGTGGTGTAGAGCAGCCTCAGGTCCCGAAAATTCAGTACCAGCCATTGGGTGGGTAGCAACAAAACGCCCTCGTTTTGGATAATTTTCTGCACACTTTATGATATTCTCTTTAGTAGAACCAACATCAAAAACTATCTGATTATCAACTATTTCCAAGATTTCAGGTAAAAGCCTGATACTCGTATCTACCGGTGTGGCAAGCACTACTAAATCTGCTTCATTGATTGCCTGTTTTAATGGCAAACTATCGTCAATAATGCCTAATTGTTTGGCCTTGTATAAATTTTCCTGACTTTTATCAACACCAATTATTTTTTTAACCTTTGGAAATTTTTTCAAATCAAGTGCTATGGAACCTCCAATCAAACCAATCCCTATAACTGCTACATTTAACATCTTTTTATCAATTAAAGTAATATCATTTTTATTTAATTCGCTCATTTGCTTCCATCAAATCTTTTTCTTTACTTGCTAATGAAATTCGGATATATTTTTTTCCATTACTTCCAAAAATCATCCCCGGAGTAATAAACACAGCAAAGTCACTCAAAATTTTGTCAGCAAAATCATAAGAGTCATTATATCCATCCGGAATTTTTGCCCAAACAAACATGCCCGACTGATTTTCGGAATAAGTACAATTAAGTTTTTTCAAAATATCAAGCGCCTGTAATCGTCTTTTTTCATAGAGCGTATATAAATTATCATACCAATCAGACGGGCTGTTAAGTGCCTTAGCAGCAGCTAGTTGCAATGGCAGAAACATTCCTGAATCAACATTGCTCTTTACAGTAAGTACAGGTTTTATATAATTGGTATTCCCAACCAACACACCAACCCTCCATCCTGCCATGTTGTGCGATTTACTCAAAGAATTAAGTTCCAATGCAATATCTTTTGCTGCAGGCACCTGGAAAATACTTTTTGGATATTTATTTAAAATAAAACTATAAGGATTGTCATTACAAATTAAAATATTATGCTTTAACCCAAAATTAACCAGTTTTTGAAAATCTTCAATGCTGGCAGGTTTTCCCGTTGGCATATTAGGATAATTTACCCACATGATTTTTATACCTGATAAATCATGCTGTTCAATTTCATCAAAATCAGGAAACCAGCCATTTTCTTCGGTAAGGTTATAATCAGTAACTTCTGCCCCAACTAAATTAGCAACAGCACGATAGGCCGGATATGAAGGATTGGGCACTAATACGCCATCGCCCGGATTAAGAAACGCCATAGATATGTGCATGATTCCTTCTTTTGAACCTATTAAAGGCAGGACTTCACTTTCACTATCCAGCACCACGTTAAAATGCCGCTGATACCAATCTGCAAAAGCCTGCCTTAAAGATTTATTTCCATTGTAGCTTTGGTATCCATGATTCCCCTGTTCTGAACTGGTTAATTTTAAGGTATCAATTGTTTCTTCAGATGGAGGCAGATCCGGATTTCCAATACCCAAATTTAAAACATTGATACCGGAAGCACGCATTTGATCAATTTCTTTTAACTTCTTGGAGAAGTAATACTCTTTTACTGTTGAGAGACGTAGTGCAGGTTCTATCATGGCACAAAAATTATAAAATTGTTAATTAACAGAATTTCAACGCTTAACATCATAATACAGCCCCTTCAACTATTAAATCAGAAGTGATCTCATTTGACATAAAGTATTTTTCAGCTTTCTGATATTCGCCCATTACCTGAAGTTCATCAATTAGCGGCTGAATTGCAACCAATGCCTGCTGATAAATTTCAAAATCATCATAAACAAAATCAACCAAAAAATGGTATTCCCATTCCTGTCCGATAATAGGAATTGACTGAATTTTGCTTAAATTGATGTTGTAAAAAGAAAATATTGACAAAACCTTAGATAAACTTCCGGTTTTATGCAACAAAGAAAAACTGATTGAGGCTTTATTAGCATGCCGCCTGGCTGAATCTATTTCGGCAATTGATTTTTTACTATTTAAAACTAAAAACCTGGTAAAGTTTCGTTTATTCGTCTCAATACCAGGTTGTAACACATTAAGATTAAAAAGGCCGGCGGCACGCTGACTGGCAATGGCGCCTATGCCCTCCAATTGTTGTTCTTGTATCTTTCTTGCGCTATTGGCCGTATCATCAGATTCTATTAGCTTAATATGTGGATGTCTTTTGAAAAAGTTATGACATTGCATTAATGCCATGGGATGTGAATGTACTTCTTTGATTTGTTCAATAGGAGTTCCATGTGGTGCAAGGAGATTCTGTTCAATACGCAACAAAATTTCTCCTGTTACATGAATTTCCCTTCCTTTTAATAAGGAATAGTTGGGCATCAAACTGCCAGCAACTGTATTTTCAATGGCCATTAAACCACTATCAACCTCCTGACTTTCAACAGCATCTACTAAATCACTAAAATTATCAAAAGGCACGGTACTTATTTTTTCAATCCCAAACTGAAAGATGGCAGCAATTTCGTGAAAAGATCCACTCCCACCTTGAATTCCAACTTTTTTTTTCAAATAATTGTCCATAATTTTTTTGCTATAAATAAAAACCCCGAACATTTGTCCGGGGTTATAAAATTCAGTGTATACCTAATCTATTCCCCGGTTATGCGAATAAAATAATAATAGTAAAAGAAGAAACCTTTTACCTGCCAGAAAAAATGATATGTATTTTGACTTTGATTCATCGTTTACAAAAAAAAAGAGCTCCTTAAGGAACTCCTGAGACATTAATATATGATGAGCTTAGTCTCTCAGGAGTAATTCCAAAAAGTAAAAATAATAATATGTAAAAAATTTGCTCATCGTTTAATAATATTGTGTGACAAAGATAAAAATTAA
>JARGGF010000603.1 GCA_029210905.1 Bacteroidales bacterium
CGCAAGAAACCCTCAGCTTTTTTGACCATAATTTTAAGTCTGGAGGACAATTTAATCCGCATGAACTTACACAGGCTTATATGAAACAAAGCTATCAAATGCCTGCCTTACTTTTCATAAATGATAAAGGACAGCAAATCACAGAGTTACATGGTTTTATTCCACCAGCAACCTTGGAAACCATTCTTAGCTATTTTGTTGATAAATCCTTTGGAACTGTAAAATTTGAGGATTATAGGAATTCATTTAAAAATAAAATAAAATACTAATATTGTGTCAAGCAGGGCAACTGGGAGTAACCCATCAGTTATGTACCACATCCTCCACACATTTTAAAATATTTCTATTGTCTTGTAGAGTTTGACACAAGATATATTTTATTCATTTATATTTTCAACTCCCCTTCCCCATTAAACCTTTCAAAAATGGAGGGATAATTACTTTTAAAATTTTCGAAAATAAAATCAGTTGGAACATCCTCGAAATGCCCATAGTCTTCCAGGTATTCCATAAAGTTATTCCCCTCATTATCAAATTGTTGAAACAATGAATCATTTTCCCCATCAAAATTAAGAGGGGCAACATTACATTTTTGACACAGTTCCACGTTAAATGCAGGAGATACTTTTAACCATCTTCCCTCAATGTATAAATCTACCATGCCATGGGGTGAAATTTCATTGGTACCATATTTTTCAATAAAGCGTTCTACTCCAATGTGATTTTTTACTTTAGCCAAATGAATCCTTGCAGGGATGCTTAACCCACGAAGACAAGCCACCAGCAATATTGATTTATCAATACAATGTCCTTCAGTTTTTCCCGAAATATTGCTTGCTTTGTAACTATCTTTATTAAATGAAATGTTATATGGGTTATAGCGCCAATTATCCCTGATTTTAAAATAGATACCTATAGCTTTATCCTTATCAGTAAAGTTTGAATCTTGAAATTCAGAGATAATGTTCTGAATATCAGTGGTCTGATAATCAAGATAATATGTAGGGTTTAAGTACTTCATAAAAACTTATTAAAATTAGATGTATAAAAATCAGGTGCAGTAATAATCAATAAGCTCCTAAATACTTCCTTACAAACCATTCCAGGCTGAGAAAAAAAACAAAAAGAAAGAAAAGCCACTTTAGTTCAATTATATCCACCAAATCGACAATAGAATGAGAAATTGGTTTTATGCTATCACTTCCCTCTAATTCTTTTACCAATTCTTTCAGCTGATTAGGATAAAAAAGTTTGCCACCTGATTGCATAGCCAACTGATATAATAAGTGATGATTTGCGGTTAAATCAAGGTGTTCAATATTTACCGGCACAACTTTAAATTCACCATTTTTTACATATTTTTTTCCCTCAAATTCAGTCTTAGCCAGGTATCGATAATTTCCTTCAGGCAATCTGCCTAAATTAATACTATATGCCTTACCATTTCTAGAAAATTGATAATTATATTTCTTGTTATCACCATTTGATAATTCAAAGGTTACATCCGGTTCATTATTTAATTCATAACTTTGATTATAGAATTCAGCCCTTAACTGAATTTCTTCATTTTCATTAAAAATACGGTTTTGATAAACCATAAACCGATCTTTTTTAATATCTAGCGCAAGGTATTGTACAATTTTATTGATAAAACCATCAAATTGATCATGGTTTTCGTGCAACAAATAATCTTTAATTCGCCACTGCCAAATTCCCTCACCAAAAAGAAATGCAGCTTTAGCAGTCTGTCCTGGAATTTCTTTTGTGAAATAAAGAAGGGGCATATTGGTTTTTATTCCTTTAATCTCTTGATATAGCAATATATCCATTTGATTATCAGAGATATAATCTCCAAAAGGAGCTAAAAGGGGTGGGCATTCCTGAATTAATCCAATAAACTTATCATCCAGTTCGAATAATTTAAAGGAATTATTAAGTTTTGGAATTAATTGTTCATTTAGTCCTTTGTTATTTTGTATTTGATTTCCGGTTTTTAATTGGTTAAAACTATTGATATTGGTGCTTGAACCAATAATAAAAAAAGTTGGAATCAAATCTTGTTGCAACCGGCTTACAATTTTCTGTGTATTAAATAGGTGTGTGGGAATTTGATGAAATATAACTAACTGATATTCAGATATATTTTTTTTAAACTGATCAAAGGTAAAACTTTCTATCTGAACATTTTTATTCAATTCAAGTGCTGTTTTAATAGCCCCAATATCCGGGTGCACCGCATGTGAAAGAATCAATACCTTTTTTTTATCATCAACAACATCAATAATAATCTGCCTGCTGTTGTTTATAAGGCTTAATTCGCCCTCTTTTCCGGCCACCCTTATCTGATAGCTTTGCAACCCTTTTTCTTTAGCCTGTATTTCGAATTTTATCTGTTTGGAAAAATCGTTTTTGTCAATAACAACCAACTGATTTACAATTACTTTCCCTTGATGTATAACCTCAATATTTGCAACCTGATTCTGGAAACCATAACTACTTAATAGAACTTCTATAGGAAAATAATCTCCGGAAAAAGCAATGCTGTTCGAAATAGCATTTTTTATGATTAAGTCGCGCTTGTGGGTTGTATCTCCTAGCGCAACTACGTATATTGGAAAACTAAAATCCTTCGAAGCATATAAGGGATTCCCCCCTTTATTATAAATACCATCAGTGCTAATTACCAGGGCACCAATGTTATAATTTATATACTTAGAGTTAATCTCATTGAATAGTTCGGAAAAGTCTGTTTCCTTCTCGTCAAAATTAAAAGAAAGTGTGTCTTCTAATCTATCACCAAAAGTATAGTTTTTTACATCAAATTTAGTAGCAAGATTTTTATCAAATTCAATGAAATGCTTTTTATAATCATCCTTAGACTCAAGACCTGCATGTTTGACCAAACCAATAGATTCTGAACAATCTTGCGCAACTATAATAATTGGATTATCAAAGTATAATAAAAAATACTTTATTACAGGAGATAAAAGAAGAAATGAAATAAAAAACAACACAAAAAATCTTATAGACATTAAGCTATATAATAGCCACCTACTTATTTCACTAAACTTTTTATCTTTATAATAAAGAAAAAATGAAAAAGCAATTGCAATAAATAAGGCTGGTAAAACCAGCCATAATGAGTATTTAGTTAATATTTCGATATATTTATTATTTATCAGATTAAAAAACGAAAGTATAATTAGCTCACAAATTTAGTAAATAAGCTCAAAAAAATTATAATTATAAAGTTACACTAAATGTTTTGGGAATGCTTCGTAATAATCCTGAATAAATTTGCCATACCTGCGTGCCTGCCCTTGTCCATTGTAGTACTTAGCAAACTCAACAAATTCTTTATTCCTAAGCAATTTAATCATTCGTGGACTAAAAAAATCAAATAACGCAAATATATGATAACGAATGTCTTTGTTGAAATTATCAAACATTTCCTGCACAGAATCATAACCTACAAGCTTAGAATTACTTCCAAGAATTTGTGGTAAACCCATGCTAATAGACAGCAATGCTTTTTCATCATCCAGCGTTCTGGCAAATTCAAGGGCCTGGTATTCTGTTTCCTGATCGCCATGAAAATCAATCCATTCACCTTCAGGTTCTTTTCTAAATGCGTGTCCAAGCCAGTTTTTTCCATTGTCGAATTTGAAATGCTGTTTAAATTTAGCTTCGTTAAATTTCCCCCAATATTTATAAAATAAGTGATTTTCAAAGCGAATAAGTGTTCTGCCATCATCAATGCCAACACCGCCACTTTCAACGCTTAAAACAGCAATAGATGCAGACAATTCAAGTCCGAGTCTTTTACTTAAATGTGCAAGCAGGTTGCCATACTTATTATATGATGCCCTTACAATCTGTTGGATTCTGGTCCCTGTAACATCCAGTTTATTAAGAGGTTCAACTGGAATTTTGAGTAATTCAACGTCCTGAAATAAATAGGTTCTTCCTTCATCACCCAGATTAACTTCTACGAACTGGCCAAAAACATACCCAAAGGCCTTTTCATATTTTATTTTATACCACCCATCAATTTCATCTACAATAATTACTTTATTATCT
>JARGGF010000604.1 GCA_029210905.1 Bacteroidales bacterium
CTTAGATTTTGATACAAAGATAATAATTTCTACATTATTCTAAAACACAACCTTTAAATTTAACCAGAATGAAGGACATAAAAAATATTATCTTTATTTTGAGTTATTTTTAAATTCAAAAGAAACCTTTGCTCCTTGTTTCATATTCTCGATCTGTAATGACCCTCCAAGTCTGTCCATAACTTTTTTTACTATTGTTAAACTTAAGCCAAATTTCTCTTGTGTATAATCGTTAGGTGAGAAAAAAAGATCCAGATTATTGATAATTTCGGTAGGAAAGCCTTGTCCATTATCAATAATTTCGCAAATTGTTTTGGCTTCTGATTCTTTTGACCTAATAAGAATTTCAGTATTTTCAGCACTATTTTCTATTGCATTTTCTATCACATATTCAAAACATTTTAGTAAGTAATCATCTTCGCCCATTATAGCAACACTTTCAGATAATTCATCCACATTAACACTTATTTTTTTTGCGTTAATTTTCTGGAATAAATTATTCACGGCAAATAAAACCAATTCTCTCAAATTTAGCTCCTGAACTTTTGAATCTTCTGTTTCACTGGTGCTTACTTCAGTGAGCAGTAGGGCTTTGGTAGAAAAATTTTCGAGTTTACGGACTGAATCATCAAGCGGGTTTATGTATTTCTCAAGACCTTCTACTTTGTTTTGTTTTTTTAGCAGATAAAGGAAGCCTGAAATACCATTAAGCGGGGTTCTTATTTCGTGACTGATTAACGAAAGAAAACTTGTTTTTGTTTTATCCAGACGTATTAACTCGGTGTTGGCATTTTCAAGATCTTTTTTGGCGGCTTCCAATTCTTTTGTTCTTTCTTTTACTTCATGTTCCAGCCAGGTATTAACCTTTTCAAGTTTTTCCCTGCTTTTTTTAAGTTCCAGGTGCGTTTGCATCCTTTTTAAAAGTTCCCGGTCATTAAAGGGTTTTGTAATGTAGTCAACACCTCCTATTTCGAACCCCTTTGCAATGCTTTCAATGTCTGTTTTCGCAGTTAAAAAGATTATTGGTATATGCTGTTTGCCTTTTATTTTTTTGAGTTCAATACAAGTTTCAAAACCATCCATTTCGGGCATCATAATATCAAGGAGGATAAGCTCAAATTCTTCTGTTCTAAGAAGTTCTACTGCATCCTTTCCCCTTAGAGCATATTCTACCTCATAATTGTTTTTAGCCAAAACAGTTGCTAAAATTTGAATATTTTTTGAGTTATCATCAACAATAAGTATTCTGTCCATAATTTAAATCAATTTATTTTTAATGCGGTAAAAAGCGCCTTCAAATCATTCCTGTGCGATTCAACTTTTTCAATGTCAAAGCTGTCAATTGCGGCTTCCAGCGACGCTCCTTTTTCAATTAAATAATTATTTTTAAATAATTTTCCTGCAGTAATTAATTGCGAGGCAAATTCCTTTTCAAGTTTGCTTGTTCTCGATACCTTTAGCAATTCCCAGGTATTCAATATATTATGTGTTAAATATAGTTGCAAATCTTTGTTTTTTTTGATTGATTTTAATTCGCTTTTACTATTGTCTGTCTTAACTAGCTTCTGGTTGATATCATAAGGTAAGTAATTGCATAATTCCAAAACAAGCGCTGAAGTCTCTATTGGCTTAGGTATGTAGCCTGAAAATTGACATTCTTCTAATAATTCTTTGTTAAATCCGAGTACCGAAGCGGTTAATGCCACCACAGGTATGTGTCTGGTTTTTTCAGTGTGCTTTAACTTTTTTGTTGCCTGATATCCATCCATTTCAGGCATCCTTAAATCCATTAATATTAAATCTGGCAGTTTTTCTTTAGCTGTTTCAACTGCACGGGCTCCATTTGTTGCCTCAATAAATTTTAAGTTATAAGATTTTAACAACTCTTTAAGCACATTTCTGTTATTTTCTTTGTCGTCAACAATAAGTACAAGGCTCTGCCTAAAGGTTACGCAAGCCGTATCTATATTATTGCCAGCCTTTATCATAGCCTGTTCGGTATGAACTTTTAATCCCGGCAGCAAAATAGTGAAGGTGGAACCTTTCCCCAATTTGCTTTTCATGGTAATTTCACCTTTAAATAAATCTACTATTTTACTAATTATGGCAAGACCCAGTCCTGTTCCTTCATAGTTTCGCGAATCAAAATTTTCTGATTGTTTAAATGCCTCAAAAATCTTAACCTTATCGCTGTTGCTTATTCCAATACCGGTATCTTCCACTGAGAAGAACAAATCGATAAGCGGATCAGATTGCCTGGCTTCTGCTCTGATTTTGATATAGCCTTGTTTGGTAAATTTAAGTGCATTATTTACTAAATTAATAAGAACCTGTTTAATGCGCAATTCATCCATCTCTACAAGGTCCGGAACAGAATTATCTACCTCAAGAAATAGATTTACACCTCTTAGTTCTGCATCTGTTTTAAATATCTGGGTTAATTCTGAAAAAATTTGCTTTACACTGATGATATCCTTCCTTAATGTCATTCTACCTGCCTCAATTTTTGACAAATCAAGAATATCATTAATTAAGGAAAGTAGTGTTCTTCCACTTGAATTAATAGAAGTTAAATAGCTTTTATGTGTATCATCTTTTATTTGCTTAATCAGAATCTCAGAAAAACCTATTATAGCATTCAGCGGGGTTCTGATTTCATGACTCATATTCGCCAAAAACACACTTTTAGCCCTGTTTGCCGATTCTGCTGCCTCTTTTGCTGTGGCAAGGTTCTTTTCCAGTTTTTTTCTTTCGGTAAAGTCAAATAATATAGCGTGAAAAAGAACAATGTTACTCTTTTCATCATATTGTGCGCGTCCGGTTACTATCAGGTCTAATTTATTGTAGTTTTTACTAACAATTGTACATTCAGCCAGTAATTCACCTTTTCGGGAAAATTCGGCAAAAAGTTCAAAAAATACATCTTTATCCTCAACTCCAACAAAATTGGTAAAATGAAAATTTATGAGCTCTTGTTCCTGGTAGCCAATTAGTTTACAGAATTCGGGGTTTACATCTTTAATAGCACCCTCAGCGTCCATGGCAAAATAGGCCACAGGTGAATATTCAAAAAGTTCCCGGAATCTTTTTTCACTCGATTTTAAAATCTCCTCGGCTTTCTTACGCAAGGTTATGTCTTCACCTATCCCAAGAATATATTTTACATTTCCTGATATGTCATGCAATGGTAGTTTTATAGTATGTACTATTCTTTTTCCTTTTGGAGTATAAACTATCTCTTCAGGAATATCTATGGTAGTATCTTTTTCTATAACTTTTTTGTCAATCTTCGAATATAATCCGGCCTCTCTATGATCATAAAGATCGAAATCGTTTTTGTTTATTACTTGTTTTGGTGTAAATCCCCAATTCTTGGTGTATGCCTTGTTAATTTTTATGGTTTTTAGATCAACTGGTTCTTTTAGATATATCGAAAGAGGGAGGTTATCCAAGATGCTCTCCAATAGTTCATCATGTTCCGTTAACATTGCGGTGTGCGCCTTTTGTTCTGTAATATCAGTATAAATTGCTGCATACAGGTATGGCTGGTTGTTAATATCCCTTAAACTGTAAAAACTTGCAATAACCGGAGTGATTTTGCCTGATTTTGTCTGAAGTTCCAGTTCTCCGCTCCATGAATTTGTATTAAATAGTTGTGTTTGTATTTCTGTATTATAAATATCCAAGGAGTTTTTGCTAAATATATTATTGAAGCTAATGTTCTGGAAATCATTTATACTGCCCGCTTCCAGCATTTTTAAAAGAGCATCATTTAAATATTTAATATTTCCATCAAGAGCTATCATTTGAAAACCCTGAACAGAGGATTCAATCAGCGTTTTATATACCCTTAGGTCTTCACGATCCAAAAATTCCCGGGTCACATCTCTTAAGCTAAGAATGATGCTTGTTACTTCATCATTAGAATTCTCGATAGTAGTAAGAGAAAAACTGACATGCAGCTCAACACCATGTTTATCTGTTAATATATCAACTGCTGATAAATCAGGGTAAATTCCTTTGTGTATAAACTCATGTACAGGATTATCTTTTTTTTCTTTGGTGTAGGTGTCA
>JARGGF010000605.1 GCA_029210905.1 Bacteroidales bacterium
TTTAGGCTTTGTTCTAAATTCATTATTAGCTCCTTTCTTGTTTGTTTAATTCTTTGATAGCCTTAAATTAAACAAAATGGAGCTATTTAAAAAATATTACATAACGTGCGTAATATGGGATCTCCACCCTTTTTTAATTTCTCCTTTTAAAATTCTATACCTATATTTAGGCGTCCAAACAATATGGTATGTACAATGCCAAATTGTATGCGACATTTTATTAAATCTACTCATGATTAATCCTTTCTTTTGTTGTGGGGACAACTTTCGAAAGATAATCATGAGTTTTTTAACAGGCAAACCCGTAGAACGGCTCTGACCACGTTCAGAGAACGTGGTTTTTTACAGTAGAATAAATGATACCTTATCAAGCCATTGACCATAGCCAGAGGTTGTGTTTTATGTACAAAATGCGACTCACACACCAAAAATAAAAATACTAATGCAAATAAAAATTTAAAACATTGAAATAAAAAATATATATTTCGCAATATGTGTAAGATAAAACAAAGGCTTCTTTTAGGAAAGATTTAGATAACTAATTAGAATTTATAAAAAAGAAAGTGTTAATAAACTACTATTTATGAAGATACGAAAAATAAATATACTTGGAGGTGTTGAAAAAGTTGGGAATGCGCTACCGCATCCTGCAGCATTATTTGCAATATTCGGACTAATTACCTTACTATTATCCTGGATAGGTTACTATCTACAATGGGGAGGGGTTAATCCTGGTAGCGGTGAAACCATTAAAATAGTCAACCTGCTTTCTAGAGATGGGCTCCACAGGATACTGCTTGAAATGGTTGAAAGTTACACAAGTTTTGCTCCTTTGGGCATAGTAATGGTCGCCATGCTGGGAATAGGAATTGCCGAAAGCAGCGGACTAATAAAATCTTCAATAAATTTATTACTTATTAAAGCCCCTAAAAATTCAATTACTTTTTTAATTGTATTCACTGGAATACTCTCAAATATAGCCTCAGATCTGGGATATATTCTGATTATTCCTTTAGCGGGAGTAATATTCCATTCTTTAGGCAGGCATCCTATTGCTGGAATGGCTGCTGCATTTGCAGGAGTTAGTGGTGGATTTAGTGCAAATTTATTTATCGGAACCATAGATCCTTTACTTGCCGGTTTATCCACAGAGGCTGCAAAAATTGTAGATCCTGATTATTATGTAATGCCTACATCAAATTATTATTTTATGGTGGCCTCTACCTTTGTTATTAGTTTTGTAGGAACATGGGTAACCAAAGCCATTGTTGAGCCCCGGCTTGGAAAGTACACTGGCGACATTGAAAAAGAAGAAATTACCAGATTAAGCATAAAAGAAAAAAAAGGGCTTAAGTGGACTGGATTAGTTTTTTTGTTATTCTTAATATTAATTGCTTTAGGTCTTATTCCTGATAATGGCATTTTACGATCTGATGACAATTCAATACTTCATTCTCCAATACTAAAGGGGTTTATAGCGGTTTTGCTGATTATAGCAGGCACTTGCGGTATTGTTTATGGATATGTTAGTGGCACTTTCAAAAAACATGAAGATGTAATACATGGCATGAACAGCAGTTTTAAAGGCTTAATTTCCTTTTTGGTTTTAGTCTTTTTCGCATCACAGTTTGTTGCCTGGTTCAAATGGAGCAACCTTGGTATATTGATTGCTGTGAAAGGAGCAGAATTCCTGCACAGTGCAGATCTTGGGCTCATTCCATTGGTCATTTTGTTTATAATTGTCTCTGGTATGATTAATATGTTTATGGGAAGTGCCTCTGCTAAATGGGCTATTATGGGTCCCATATTTATACCTATGTTTATGTTATTGGGATATTCACCTGAATTGTCGCAGGCAGTTTATCGCATAGGCGATAGTGTTACCAACCTGATATCTCCTATGATGAGCTTTTTTGCCCTGATTATTGTCTATTTTGAAAAATATGGTTCAAAATCGGGGATTGGCTCCCTTATGGCTACTATGCTCCCCTATTCTATTGCCTTCTTTGTAGCATGGAGTTTGCTGATGATTGTCTGGATTCTCATCGGGTTGCCACTTGGTCCGGAAGCTGGGTTATACTATGTCAAATAATTTGATTTTTGGATAGGTTAAAAATAACAAATAGTCATATAAAAAGAAGGTGTCTAAATAACATGTTTAAAGATTTGCAACAATAATAACCTTTTGTTTCCTGAAGGGAAGTTGTAAAAAAATCATGCTTTCATTAGGGTATAGATAAAACTGATTTTCTATAAGGGTTAAGATATTTTGACATTTTAGACACCTTCTGCATCATTCACTTTGTTGTGAACTATTGCTTTAGTGACCAAAAATATAAAACAAACCAAATTGAAAGCCTCTGTTGGTTGAATTGGCGCCAGCATCTTTATTTAATTTGCTTAAACCGATATTATATCTAGCATCTATACCAAAACCTGTTGCAGGAACCACATAGCTTAGGCCTACGCTTACGGCAAAATCTAAAGGTTTTAAATCGTCTTTTATATCTGTAGAGGTCCCATCAGTTTTAGATTTTGCACTAACTAAAAATCCAATCTGTGGACCTGCCTGTATTCTAAAACCCCCATCAAACATATACTGAAAAAGCACGGGTATATTTACATAATCCAGATTTGTTTCTGTAGTAGCATTCGCAACCGTAGTTCTTGCGCCCTGTGCTGAATATAGAATTTCTGGTTGTAATGCAAAATGACTGTTAAAATGAATATGACCCATCAAACCAAAATGATAACCTATCCTACGATCTAAATTGGTATTGTCGTCGAGATGTATATTGTATACATTTAATCCACCTTTAATTCCCAGGTTTACATGCCCAGCTGGAGAAGACCCATGCTGTGCATATGTTACACTACTAATTAAAATTGCCGTTAATAATCCGATTAAAAATTTCATGGCTTTTATCTTATTTTAAATGTTATTTTTTGAAATCCTTTTACTAAGGAACTTTATTATTAGCTGTAAAGGTATGTTGCATGGCTTTGCAAAACATTACAAAATTTAAGTTAATTATTACATAATTCACATAATGGAAAGGCTTGCTCTATTTGTTACTTAATAATAGTAACTTTTTCATCTAGTTATCTGATTGCAATCCAAGTAGAAGGTATATATTACTTGAGCTAATTCATAGAAAGCCTGGAATTAAATTTTTTATTATTGATTTTTTTTATCGCCTTTAGCTGATATTTACTCGCTAAAAACCTTTGATTTTTGTTTTTTGAAACAGGCTTCCCTTTTAACGCTTCAAACCTTGCTGAATGTACCTCAAAATGAGTAAGTTGTATTGATACTTTTTTTTGGGGGAGGAATAGCATAAAATAACTATGAATTGGGGCAGACAAGGAACTGGATACCAGTAAAGAAAACAATTATGGAATAAAAGCTTCTTTATAGAAAATAGGAAAATCCCTACCAGAAAATTAGGATAAACCCACCCCAAAATCTCGGATTTCACCTAGTATTAAATGCAATATTTCCAAATAATTTTGTTAAATAATATCTTGAACATGATAAAACTAGACAGAAGTTCCAAAAGAAAGGTTGAAGGTCAGACAATTTTAATTCTGGTTGAGTGCTTAAAGGGTGCATTAAAAGCAGGACGATTTGTACTGAACCATTTGTATACCGATAAAGATCGTGTAATTCTTTTGCAGGTCTATAAAGTGCAAAGACAAGGGCTGTTTCTAATGAGAAATATTTCTAAAATACTGAATGATGTATCTATAGATGAACTTACAATATTAAAAAATAAGCTCATTGAGGAGTTTAATATTTCGCCTTTTAGAATACAGAAAATGGCAATAGAAGGAGAATTGGCCGCCACCCTGAAACGCAAATTTTGCAAGGGTGATAATCCAATAGTGGTTATTGGAGAAGATACACAGTTCTATCAACATGAAATTCCTCAAAAGCAGATTTCGACAATTATGAAAGGAACTTGTATAAAAAATATCTTTTATATAGACAACAATATAACCCTAATTGACAATTCCAGAATTTTGAACATTTCGGATAGCCCTGAAGAAATTACTGAAATATCTAAAAATT
>JARGGF010000606.1 GCA_029210905.1 Bacteroidales bacterium
GTTGTGGTATAATCAACACTTCCATCCTTATCTATGTCCCATTCATAGCTGGCACCGGCATCCACATCAGTAGATAAATCAGTAATTAAAACAGCAGAGTCAGTACAAGCAGGTGCCATACTAAAATCGGGAACTGGTTGGGTACAATGTGCTATTTCTATATTGCGGCCTTCGGTAATGCTCCAATTGCCCAAATCATCTTTTACCCTGATGCTTATTGTATGGTTGCCTATTGGTAGCCCGGTCATGGCTTCTTCAAAAACCATGTCAAGCGTTGCCCCTGAAGTAATCGAATAAGGGATCCCATTGCCCTGACCGGGATCTTCATCCACAAAATACTCCATTGCCACTACTTCGGTTGCTTTTACATCAGCATTTTCTTTTTCAACATAAAAAGTACGGCCTTCGTACAAGCTCCATTTACTTATATCATCTTTGTATCGGACAAATAGTTTATGAAAGCCCTTTGTCAAGCCTGCAATAGAAACATTTGTGGTAATATTTACAGTATCATCAGGACTAAAGTCAATGGAAGTTCCATTGCCAATTCCAGGATCAGTATCAAAAAAATATTCGGCAGCAACTAACTGGCTGGCAGATGTTGCAGTAAATTCAGGTTCGATATAAAAAGTATGGCCTTCGTACAAGCTCCATTTTTCATTATCATCTTTAAAGCGAATATATATTTTATGAAAACCTTTAGATAAACCTGCAATTGATAAGCTAGTCGTAAAAGTTGCAGTATCTGCAACTGTAAAACTTATAGTGGTTCCATTTCCAATACCGGGATCGGTATCGAAAAAGTATTCGGCATCGACTACCTGCTGCGCCTGTATCATTGAAGCGTTCAAACACAAAGCAAGTATAATAAATAAATAGATTATCCTATTTCCCATATCCAATGTTTTTAAAATGAATAAAAGGGAAAGCTATTCCTGCACCCTGGCTTTTAACTGAATTTCAATCGTGCCATTTTCTGGCAGGGTGGGGTTCAGGATGTTCATTTGCATAATAACAGGTATGGCAGGTTCACCTGTTGTACTTAATGGATCACTTCCTCCAAAAGGGCCAATATCTGTACCGTCTGTTCCGGCATTGTGCCCGGGCGAACTGGCAGTTAAGCGATAATCATAACCCCAGTTGAAAACATAATCAGCTGCTGGCACATTCACAAAGCCAGGTGCCTGAACATTTATGTTATTGCTACCTGTATTGTCATCATAAGGCAAATCATAACTGGTTGCAATGTTGTTGTTAAATGTGCAACTTGATGCCCCGGTTGGTTGTACACCATAAAAAATATTATTTGATATTATGGCGTTTGAAATAGAAAAGGTTGCGAAAGAAGTTGACTGGATAAATAAGTTATGACTGATTATAATGTTAGTATTGTTGTATCCAGCTAATAGATTATTCCCTGCATCAGCATTAATAACATTATTATTCACCAATACATTACTTGTTCCACCAAGATAGATAGTTGACGAATTATAATGAGTACAAGTAATGAAATTATTAGAGATTATCCAGTTATTAGAGGATGTACTAGCACTTATTGCTCCCCCATATTCTGGTCGTATATAACATTTTGAAACTTTTATATTGCTGGCTCCATAATAATCTTGAAGCCTTCCTGTTTGCAAACCAATTATTTTACTTCCATCAGCACTATTTAAAACTGTTCCATAAGCATCTGTTTTTTCATCCAAAGTAATACTCCCGGTTTTCGAAACAAGGGGAAAATCTTTATTTGGGTGATGCCCGGTTCCAATCAATGTTAAAGGTTTATTTAGTGTAATATTACCGTAACTGGTCAAAGAGCCGGAAATATACAAGGTGTCTCCATTATTCACAATGGAAGTATCAATAGCTGTTTGTAAATCAGAAAATTGGCCAGGGCTGTTCGGGTTGTTGCTTACTGTCCAAACAGTTGCCTGAGCAGTAAAAGAAATATACGAAATTAGTAAAAGAAAGTAAAGTTTTTTCATGGATAACGATTTAGTGAATGGATTATTGATAAAACAAATATCGGGCGTTCATAAGTGAAAGTCAATACCACGAAAGTGGTATTTTACAAGGAGTTACGGATGTTTTTGTCTTGTATTATTGTTCAGCGGATAACCGTTTGCTACGGTTTATAGTAATTTGATGAAAAACAAGGTGCAGTCTGTGTTTTTCCTGTGGCATAGCAAATTCTACAAGTTTTGTTTTTCGTTGACATTCAGCTTTCTGCGGATATTTTAAGATAGGTAAGCACCTCTTACTATTGTGTTTAAAGTATTTCCAAATATTAGCTAAACCATTTCTTTTAAAGCTGTAACCACCTCTTTTGGCTTAAAACAATATTTGTGATTTATGGTATTTGTTTTTGAAAAAATCACTAAATTTAAATTTCAAATGAATCCCTATTGCCCGTTTATAATCACTCACATCAATTGAAGTAAGTTGCCTTACTAACTTTCTTTTCTCAATATCTTTCCTTAAAGCTAAATATATCCAAATATTAGTTGTTGTATCAAGATCAAAATCCTTACTATTAAAATGATCTTAGTCAGGGCGCGACTCTGAGTCGCACTTGGACTAATTACCTGAAATTTGATCCTTGACATAACACTCGTTTTATGTCAAGGATGATATTTTGGGAAAATACAGTGCTAAATCATTGGTAATTGGAGTATAACTGACGGGTTAACCCGTCAGTTAAGGGTTGATGCGACACTACAACGCAATGAATAATTCAGCCTATGAATGGAGAAAAACTCAGTTAAACAATCCCCGTTTCCACCGCAAACTTCACCAACTCAGTATTTTTGTTGAGATTCAACTTTTTGCGGATATTTTTCAGGTGGGTTTTAATAGTGTGCTGACTTCTTGAAAGTGTTTCTGCAATTTCTTTTTCACTCTTGCTCGTAACCAATAAAGAAATAACTTGAAGCTCAGTACCGGATAATTTTGAAATTTGCTCTTTGTTTTGCTCCCTTAGTACTTCTCTTTGCATGGCTGCATATCGTTCAATATCATACATTTTTTCTGTTAAATCGACCGAAGCACATAAGAATTGAAAGGGGATTCCATTTTCATCGAGTTTATATGGAACCATATTGGTGTAAAACCACTTTGGCCCGGCCTCTTTGGTTGTAACCTTATAGGCCGCTGAGTAGGTAGTCGTTTTTCCTTCTTTAATTTCTTTAATCACTGATTTGATTGCAGCCATGTCCTCTTTGCTATATCTTTCTTCCTGATATTGTTTAACTCCATTTTTTCTTGCTTCTAAAATATGACTAAGTTTGAGCTTTATCTGGTTATTGTACCACAGCATTTTAAAATAATTGTCCTCGTAAATTTCATCTATGTGGAGGAATACATCGGATTCATGAACAATTTTCCTAAGAAAATCCAGTTCGTTCCTAAGCTCATGGTTCTCCTTTTTAAGTAAGGTCAGTTCTTTTTGTAAATGATCAATTTCATCCATCTCTTTAACTAAGTTAAACAATCCCCGTTTCCACCGCAAACTTAACCAATTCTGTGTTTTTATTGACATTCAGCTTTTTACGTATATTTTTAAAATGGGTTTTGATAGTATGAATACTCCTGGTTAAAAAATCGGCAATTTCTTTTTCACTTTTTCCTGTGCCCAGAATCTTTAGCAATTCAATTTCGGTTGTGCTAAGCTTTGAAATGGCCAGTTGGTTTTTTAATTGATTTACTTCTCTTTGCAGATCAAGTAACCGATCAGGATTAAAATTGTTGGCAGTTAGAAATACTGAGGCCATCAGCACATGGGTGAGCCCTCCTTTTTTATTATATGCATATGGAATAATATTGGTGTAGGTCCAGATACCGTCCTTATTATCTTCAATAAAATATTTGTAAAATCCTGAATAAGGTTGGCCATCATTTTTGATTTGTTGCACTACACCTGCTACTGATGGGATATCTTTACTGTCATATCTTTTCTTATAGAATTCTTCTAAATTATGGTTTCTTTGTTCTTTGACAAGTTTGGTATTTTCATAATAATGCTTATTCGCCCATTCCAATTTAAGATACTTGTCATCCACTATTT
>JARGGF010000607.1 GCA_029210905.1 Bacteroidales bacterium
TTTCTTCGATCAATTCAAGCGTTGATAAGGCTTCAAAACTAAATGGAATTCTTTTTTTAAAATGTGCTTCACCGAATGGGTAGCTTAATACAAGGGTTGAAAGATATTCAGGTTGTATTTCATTAATCAGCCGGGCTGAATTCACTGCATGCTGAAACGAATACGCTCTGCCTCCCAGACCATTAATCATCATCACCGAGCTTTTTATCCCTGCCATTTTTCCTTTTATCAGGCCATCGGCGGAGCTGCGATAGGTTTCTCCCTTATTTATCAATTTTAAAAGTTCTTCATCACCTGTTTCAAGTCCTGAATATATTAAACTGAGTCCGGCATCTTTCAGCTCTTTTAGTTCATCCAAACTTTTATTAAGCAAATCTTTTGGTTTTGAATAAGTTGACACCCTTCTCAATTGTGGGAAAGCCCTCTTTAATTCTTCTAAAATTTCTAAAAGCTTTTTAGTTTTTAAAACCAAAGCATCACCATCGGCCAAAAAAACTTTATTTACGTTAATATTTGAGGCTTTTAATACATCAATCTCCTGCTTGATCTGTTCAATTTTTTTAATCCTGAATTGCTTAGAAGTATACATTTCGCAAAAGGCACACCTGTTCCAGGAACATCCAAAAGTTATTTGCAAGATTAAGGAATTTGCCTCGCTCGGTGGACGAAATAATGGATAATCGTACTCAAAATCAGATAGATACACTGCAAAAATAGTTTACTGGAATCGGCTAAATTAAGGAGATTTAATCAGATATAAAAGATGAATGGTTATTCTGTATTAATTTGTTTTAAAATTTCAAGATATTTGATGTTCGTTCTTAAATTATCAAAGCTTTTATCCGTCTGTAAATAATCAATATTCGAAAAGCCCTTATTTGCAGATTTTTGTAGATGCTTTAAAGCAGCCTTTTGTTTATTATTTTTTGCATAAATGGATGCAAGATAATAATCAGGATAAGGTGATTCTGGTTTTGCCAAACTTGCTAATTTGAAAATACGTAAAGATTCATTAAAGTCAATATTTTGATTATTTAGCCAATAAAATTCAATAGCAGCTGAGAATATTTTATTTATCATCCGTTTTGCAATAAAAATTTGTCGCACATCATCAGAATCATTAATGCTCTTATTCAACTTTGCCGTTTCGCCTTTCCACCATTGAATGCTATAGTTTTCTTTATCATAAAATGCTTTGTTTATGGATTCCGACAATCTTAATTCAGCTTTAAGATATTTCTCTTCTTCACTGAAGTGCTGCTTTAGTAAATGACTCTCTTCCAGTATGTTAATACGCTCTTGAATATCATCTGTATCAATTAAGGAAAACAAATTATTGCTCAGCTCTTTATAAATTGCATATTTCTTTTCTACCTCAGAGACCGAATCTATTTCATGGATCATCTGAATTTTATAATTATTGATTAAATTAATATCAACATTTATTAAGGATCTGCGCATTGCATCAAATTGAAGATTAAGGAAAGCCTTTTTCATCACCGATTCTGGCGGCCATCGGTGTTCATCATGATAATAAATCATCTGATGCGGGATGTTCTTTTTTTCCAGTTCATTTTCAAGATTTTTAACTTCAATATAATTCATGTCTAAATCTCCAACCAGTCCTACAAAAGTAAAATTCATGCCTGCAACTGGCGTATATTCTCCTGGAAAACCAGCACCACATGCAATAACCCCTTTTATGTTTTTATCACGTATTGCAATTCTTGCTGCAACCCTGGCACCGCCTGAAAACCCCATTGTGTAAAGTCTACTGGTATCCTCCATGAATCTTACTTTGCTATCGTTAAAAACTGCCTGATAAGCCAAATCAATAGGTGCCTGGGGCCCATTACCTGAGTTATTGGAACATATCAAAATAAATCCAAACTCCTCAGCCAATTTGTGATATTTTTGAACGGGGAAAGATCCGCGCGCGGCAGGTTCAAAAATATAAATAATAGGGTAAATAGAATCAGTTGAATAGTATGATGGAAGATAGAGCGCATAACTCTGCTGCCTGTTGTCAATACATTTTATGGTATCAATGACTTGTCCTCTTGGAATAATGTCTTTATAAGCATATGCATATACAAGATGACAACCTACAATTACAAAACCCAAAATACTAAATATCAGTCTTTTCATTTTAAAAGTTACCGTTTAATTGATCAATTAATAATTATTCGATTATTTGATATACAGATTCAATCACCCCGGTTTTGAACTCCGTATTTTTAATCAATTTTACTTTACTTTCATTATTAATTTTGTTGAAAAGTGGAATACCAGATCCTAATAAAATAGGAATGGTAAAAAGTCGTATCTCGTCTAACAGATGATTTTCAAGAAAGTAAGACGTAATTTGACCACCTCCAACCAGCCAGCAGGGACCTTTTGCCTTATTTTTAATTTTTTTTGTGTATTCACCTACTTTGCTTGCAATAAATTGGACATTTTCATCTTTGTATTTGCTGTTGTCTCGCGTAAAAACAAATACGTCTTTACTTTTATAAGGGAACTCTCCTTCAAAAGTCAGTACTTGATTGTAGGTGGTATTTCCTAAAAATACAACCGATACCTCATCAAAAAACTTATGAAATCCATAATCTTCTCCTTCAATAAAACTAAGCCAGTCTACTGCACCATTTTCCCGGGCAATATATCCATCTAGGCTTTGCGCAACATATAATATTACTTTTCCCATCTGCTGATATTTATATTATTGGTACTAATTTACAAAAGAGAAATTATTACATAAGCACTAAAAGAAGAAAATATCTGAAAATAAGAATACCGATTCGGTCAATTATTGGTCTAATTCGTTATTTAATAAGCGCTTTTTGTAATCGTGCAAAATTGATTGTAATTTATTTTCGAGTATTATGCGTTCAACAGCCAATGAATCTTTATAATCTTGAAACGAAAAAGTGCCCTGCTTTAATAAATTCAAACTTGTAGTTTCGTTATTCTGTATTTCAATTAGAACACTGTCTTTCAGTAATTTATAATCTTTGTCGGCTGCACATTGAATAATTGTTTTATCTTCAGAAGAAAACAAACTGGAACCATAAGAAATAAACGGATCCTGGTAATTTATTATGTGTAAAATTGTAGGTTTAAAATCAAGATATTGGGAACATGCAGTACTAGAATCTTTTTTGAAAGGAAGCTCAAAAGATGCAATAAGCTTAATCTTTTTTGAAAGTCCGGGCTTGTCTGCAAGCTGTTTAACATCACTATTATCAAGAGCAATCATAAAAAAATTATCTTCCGGCTTTAAAAGAAGAATATCATTAAGTATATGCTCAATACCCGGCTCCATTCTGCCATCTTTGTTTATCAGAATAAGTTCAAAAGTTTTGGAAGATGAAGCTTTATTGTTGCTTTCATACTCAAATCCATAAAAATGAGCAATAATTTTTACCAGTTTTTCATCGTATCCAAAAGCAGAAATGGTAGTTTTAAAACCACTTTTTCGAAGCAGGCCAACCAAATTTTCAAATCGGTTGAGTGAATATATCGATTGATAAAAATGATAATTAAATATGGTTGGGAATGACAATAGTATTTCATCAAGTACCTTTATTATACTAACATGTCCGGTTTGGAGTCCTGAAAACAAATAACTGTTAACTCCTTTATTTGAAAATAGTGTATCCAGTTCTGAAAATTCAGTATTGTTATTTTCAAAAATTACAAGTTTTATATGCTCCGGTACTATCGTATTTAACGAATTATATCGCTTTAGCGATTCATAAGCACCAAAATCCCATTCCGTATCAGAACTGATACTGTTACAATTGGTAGAACGAAATAATAAATATGGATTATTTATTGTAATTGGGACTAATCTTCTGTCAACTCGCTGATATAAAAATGACAGCCAGGTTTGTTTATCAAAGTAGGAAGTGTAAACCCATCCCGTGAAAATAATTAAAACCAATAAACTTAAAAATATTCGGGCTATTTTCAGCTTACCTAATTCCATTTCTCTGCATTTGATCAGTTTCAAACTAAACCATAAAATCAGAACAAAAGCAACAAAAAAAATCATTAAGCTTA
>JARGGF010000608.1 GCA_029210905.1 Bacteroidales bacterium
GCCACCAAAAATGGGAAAAGCTGATGGCTTTAAATTACCTTTTTGTAAAATTACCGATGAGCCTTCTTTTCAATGGCGCGGAGTTCACCTGGATGTTTGCAGGCACTTTTTCCCTGTAGATTTTGTTAAAAAAGTGATAGATATGGCCGCCCATCTAAAACTCAATACTTTTCACTGGCACTTGACCGAAGACCAGGGATGGCGTATTGAAATTAAAAAATATCCAAAACTAACAGAAATTGGTTCGTGGCGAAAAGAAACATTAATAGGTAAAATGCTTGATTATCCTGAAAAATATGATGGTAAAAAATATGGCGGATTTTACACCCAGGAACAAATTAAAGAGGTGGTTGCCTATGCACAGCAAAGACAAATAACCATTGTACCTGAAATTGAAATGCCCGGCCATGCTGTAGCTGCATTAACAGCTTACCCCGAATTTTCTTGTACCTGAGGGCCTTTTGAAGTAAGGACCACCTGGGGAATTTCTAAGGACGTTTTTTGTGCCGGCAAGGATGAAACTTTTACATTTTTAGAAGACATTCTTACTGAAGTAATTGATTTATTTCCAGGCCAATACATTCACATTGGTGGTGATGAATGCCCAAAAAAAAGATGGGAAAAATGCCCTGATTGCCAGCGAAGGATTAAAACAGAAAAATTAAAGAATGAACATGAATTGCAAAGTTATTTCATTAAAAGAATAGAGAAATTTTTAAGTTCCAAAGGAAAAAAATTAATTGGATGGGATGAAATACTGGAAGGCGGACTGGCCGAAGGCGCCGCAGTGATGTCCTGGCGTGGCGAAGATGGAGGTATTGCGGCAGCAATGGATGGGCATTTTGTAGTGATGAGCCCCAATGCAAGCAATTATTTTGACCATTACCAGGGAAAATACAATGAACCTCTTGCAATTGGAGGTTACACTCCATTAAGGCAGGTATATGATTATCAACCTGTTCCGAAGGCACTTGATTCAATTCATCATCCTTATATCTTAGGATCACAAGCTAATTTATGGACAGAATACATCCCCACCCAGGCACAGGCAGAATACATGCTTTTTCCACGGCTCATAGCACTTGCAGAAAATTTATGGACGCCCGAAAAACAGCAAAACTGGGATTCATTCCTGACCCGCATGGATCAGTTTTATCCCCACCTTGATCAATGGAATGTTAATTACAGAATTAATCCACCCGAAGGCTATGAAGAAATAAACCGCACTCTTGAAGAAAAAATAAGTATTGAATTAACAAACGATATTCCTTCTTCAGAAATAAGATATACAATTGATGGCAGCGAACCGGACTCAGATTCCAAATTATATGAAGGTCCGCTTCAACTCAAACTGGATACCACCTTGACATTAAAATCCATTACTATAATGCCCTCCGGTAAAAAAAGTGCCGTTATGACTGGTGTTTTTGAAAAAATGGCGCTTCTTGAACCTGTGCAAAAGACAAATTATGGTCCAGGGGTGGCCTATATGTACTATGAAGGTGAATTTACCAGTGCAAAAAAATTAAATGGCCTGGAAATTTATAATGGTGTGGTTAACAATTTCAGGCTCCCCGGCGACCATAGCGAAAAGTTTTTTGGTGTGGCCTATACAGGATATTTAAAGGTGCCTGTTGATGGTGTATACAATTTTATGTTAACCAGCAGCGATGGATCAGTATTGTACATACATAATAAACTGGTGGTTGACAATGACTTTTTCCAATGGCCATCTGCAAAATCAGGTAAAATTGCTTTAAAAGAAGGGCTGCACCCATTTAAACTAAATTATTTTCAGGCTAAATACAGTTCATTTTTGGATGTAAAGGTAGAAGGACCGGAAATGGAAAAGCAAAAAATACCTGATAACTGGCTGTGGCACTAAGATTTGTATTTTAAATAATTGTAATTTGTTATTCGTTAATAGTTAATTGATAAAAGTTAAATGTTAATGAATAGGTGCGATTATTAGTGGTTTGTATAATTCAAATGATTGGTTTTCCATCAAAAGATTAATTAAGCTATTTCTTTAAAACAAATATCAATGCTCGTTGGACAAACTTCCTTCATTTCTAATTAAGAATTAATACAAATCACAGAATTAACAATTTGCTATCGTATTGATATATTGATGTTTATGACTGACTTTATCAAATTAAGCAATTCTCATTTTTCCATGTGAGAAAAATTCGATAATTTCACGGGTTAATTTTGCTAAAATAGAATATCAAATTTATTGTAATTATGGAGAAAAAACGTGTTTACACTTTTGGAAACGGCGCTGCTGAAGGTAAAGCCGATATGAAAAACCTCTTAGGAGGAAAGGGTGCCAACCTTGCCGAGATGAATCTGATTGGGGTTCCGGTACCTCCCGGATTTACCATTACTACCGACACTTGTACTGAGTACAATCAATTAGGTAAAGAAAAGGTGATTGCCTTGTTGAAAGCTGAAGTTGAAGCTGCTGTTGCTAAGGTTGAAAGCATAATGGGAACAAAATTTGGAAGTAATGAAAACCCATGCTTACTTTCTGTACGTTCAGGAGCAAGAGTTTCAATGCCAGGTATGATGGACACTGTTCTTAACCTTGGTATGAATGATAATGCAGTGGAAGGATTAATTGCAAAAACAGGTAACCCACGTTTTGCTTGGGATTCGTACCGCCGTTTTGTACAAATGTTTGGTGGTGTAGTATTAGGCGTAGAAGCTAAAACCAAAGAAGATCACGATCCGTTTGAAGAAATTATCCACAATGCCAAAGAGAAAAAAGGCGTTGAATTAGATACTGACCTTGAGGTTGACGACTTAAAGCAAATGGTTGCCGATTTTAAAGCCGCTTGTAAAGAGCACACAGGTGAGGAATTTCCTGATGACCCATGGGATCAGCTTTGGGGTAGTATAACTGCCGTATTTGACAGCTGGATGAACCCAAGGGCTATTTATTACCGTGGTATGAACCAAATCCCTGAAGAGTGGGGAACTGCTGTAAATGTGCAGGCGATGGTTTATGGTAACATGGGAAATAATTCAGGTACTGGCGTTGCATTTACAAGGGATGCTGCTACCGGTGAAAATATTTTCAACGGTGAATACTTAATCAATGCGCAAGGTGAAGATGTTGTGGCAGGTGTTCGTACCCCTCAGCAAATCACGCTTGAAGGTTCAAAAAGATGGGCTGTTTTGGCAGGTGTTTCTGAAGAAGACAGAAAAGCTAAATTCCCTTCGTTAGAAGAATTAATGCCAACAGTTTATGCTGAATTGAACAAAACACAGGATAATCTTGAAAAACATTACAGAGACATGCAGGATTTGGAGTTCACCATACAGGATGGTAAACTATGGATGCTTCAAACCCGTAATGGAAAACGTACTGCTGCTGCTATGGTAAAGATAGCCATGGACTTGCTTAAAGAAGGTATGATTGATGAAAAAACTGCTATTCTAAAACAAGAGCCTGCAAAATTGGATGAGTTATTGCACCCTGTTTTTGATGGCGATGCTATTAAGGCAGCAAAAGTATTGGCAAAAGGACTTCCTGCCTCTCCAGGAGCTGCTACAGGTCAAGTTGTTTTCTTTGCTGATGAATGTGCGAAATACCCTGTTTCAATTCTTGTTCGAGTTGAGACTTCTCCTGAAGATCTTGAAGGCATGAATATTGCTAAAGGAATTTTAACTGCCCGCGGTGGTATGACTTCTCACGCTGCTGTTGTTGCCCGTGGTATGGGTAAATGCTGCGTTTCAGGTGCCGGTGCGGTACAAATCAACTATAAAACCAGGGTAATGACCATTGAAGGCCGTGAATTCCGCGAAGGCGATTGGATTTCACTAAATGGTTCTACTGGCGAAGTATACGATGGCAAAATATCTACAAAAGATGCAGAATTAAGTGGCGACTTTGCTGACATCATGAAACTAGCCGACAAATACAGGACTATGGGTGTTAGAACAAACGCCGAAACCGAAAGAGAATGTAATGTGGCGATTAAATTTGGTGCTGAAGGTATTGGCCTTTGCCGCACGGAGCATATGTTCTTCGAAGGGGAAAGACTGGTTCGTATGCGC
>JARGGF010000609.1 GCA_029210905.1 Bacteroidales bacterium
ATGCCAAGGATTTATTGGATTTAATTAAAGAGTTGCCACCAGCTTACAAAATGGTTTTTAACTTGTATGCAATTGATGGATTTTCGCATAAAGAAATAGGTGAATTATTAAACATATCAATAGGCACTTCAAAGAGTAACCTTTCAAGAGCCAGAAAATTATTACAGCATAAAGTAGAAGAGCATTTTATTTTACCAGAAGAACAGCGAAAAAGGTGTTAAAAGAGAAAGAAAATATAGATAGATTGTTTGCTGATTTCCTATGTGATTATGAGGAAGAAGCCCCTGCTTATCTTTGGGCTAACATACAGAGTGATTTAAAAAAGACTCGAAGATTAAAGAGATACTCAAATATTAGGGCTATTGCAGCAGTAATTGCACTTTTACTTACATTTGGTCTTGGATATTATTCTTCTGATTTTAGTCAGAGAAATAAATATGAAGCAAGGTATCTTATTCCAAATTCTGATGGAGTTGTTGAACACGAAAAAAGTCCTTTAATTGAGGATAGTTCCAGATATTTAAATGAATTTTCAGAAAATTCAGAGTCTTCCGAAAAAAAATCAAAAACTTTAGCCTCTGAAGTTCAAAATACTGCAAAAAATAAAAAAGAAAACAACAGCATATTATATAAACTATTTGATTTAACCAAAGATTTTTTCTCTGAAGATTCTAAAAATGAGATAAATACTAACCAATTTGCTCAAGATATACCGAATCGAAAAGAGATTACCGCTAACCAATTATTAATCGATACCTTGTTAGAGAAAGAAAACCTCCAGGAAGGGGGTTTTCTTTTATCTCAAAAAGATGAGCATTCTTCAAGATGGTCATTTGGAACAAAATTTTCTCCGGTCTATTCGGTTGCCGACAATTCTGGCCAGTCTGCTAATATTGAACAATCTTCCTCTTTAAAGTCGGTAAGGATTGATGACCGGCCTGATACAAAATCTGAAGAAAAGGCACTTATGGCATTTAGCGGAGGCATAAATGTAAATTATCAATTTGCTAAAAGATGGAGTCTTGAGTCAGGATTATTCTATTCTCAAAGGAAACAAGTAGCTGAAAATCTGATTGGCAGCTCCATGAATGGTTATAATAATGAATTGCAGGTATATACACCTCAAGGTGTAAAATTTCTTCAACCTGAGTTCTCTGACCTGGAAACTTCAACACCTGATATAATTGGGTCTTCAAGAGATGAAACTTATTATGCCTTGGGAATGAATTATATCAGCAATTTTGAATATATTGAATTGCCAATTATTGTAAGGTATAAAATAGTTGACAAAAAATTAGGCCTTGATTTATTAAGTGGTGTTACAACAAATTTTTTAATTGGTAACCGAAGTTCAATCGTTCAGGATGAAACAGATCTTTGGACCGGGCAGACTGAGGATATTAACCCTATGCTATATAATGCCACACTTGGTGTTGGTTTAAACTACAACTTTTATAGAAATTTCAGTTTTAACCTTGAACCTACTTTCAAATACGCTATTATATCTTCTGAAAGTTCAATTATAAGTAGATATCCATATAGCTTTGCAGTATTTGCTGGATTTACTTATCGATTTAAATAAATTGAATATAATTCGAAAAAATATTTTTCTGCAGAAATAAGATATTTTGTAAAGCACTGATTTATTGATTCTCAGTGCTTTTATTTTATCTACTGCCCAATGAGTCAAATTTGTGGCGTAATTTATAATTTGTAGTTGAGACCTATGCCAAACACTTCCTTAAACTGGACTTTAGCTCCATCATAATCTCCATTATCATTTAGTGTTTTGATATCATCATCGTAAATTAGGTGCAGGTTGATATTTGCAGAAAGTACTTTATTAACTTTCATGCTTAGTAATAGTTGCCAGTTGATATCAATATTTTGTGGATTGTCAATGTAATTCGAAAAAAGCTCAAGTTTTGTTAAGAGGTTAACATTTTTCATAATATCTTTATTTAATTCAGCTTTTAAAGAACCACCAAATTCGTATCTTAATTTTTCACCGGGCTCAACGCCATATGCTCCGGCAGCTGATAAACTATCGTCCATTACAAAGGTAGTACGTCCGCTTAAAGGCCCTACAAACAAACTGAAAACCTTTGATGGTGCGTAATTCATACCTATAGATATATTTAAATATCCAGGGGCCATAAATTTTGAAAGTTTTTCTTTGGTACCTGCATTGTCATCGTACTTATAACCTTCGGTAAATTGGCTTTTGAATTGTAATAATGCACTGTAATACCAGTTTTTACTTGCCTTATAGCCATATTTTGAGCTAAATTCAAGATTGTCGTCAGTTTTACGGACCTCTCTGTCACCCTGCTTCATAATGCCATATGCCATAGCAAGATTATTTTCCCAGAGAGTGCTTTTACTTTTAAAATCAGCATTCATTCCAATGAGCCCGTTTATTGAATAGGAACTTTCACCTCCTGCGGCCCAGTTATCTGAAATATGTACCTGTGAAAGTGTAAAGCTAAACAGGGTGGGGTATTTCCAACCAAGGGTAGAATCAATTGCTTCTTGCGCCTTTAAAATTGGGGCAATTAATACTAGTGCAATTATAAATAATGTTGCTCTTTTCATTTTTGTTTATTTAATTGTTTTGATTAAAAATATGAACATCTCTTTGAGGGAAAGGAATAGAGATTTTTTGTTTATCGAATTCTTTTTTTACATTTTCAGTCATTTCGAAAAAGACCGGCCAGTAATTATCTGTATTTACCCAGAGCCTAACCGCAAAATTCACTGAACTGTCTCCAAGTTCACTTACTGCAATAAAAGGTTCAGGTTCCTTTAAAATTCTTGTGTCGGCCTTAATTAATCCTTGCAAGACTTCTTTGGTTTTATCAATATCGTCGTTGTAGCCGATACCAAATTTTAAGTCAACCCTTCTTTGGGCTTGTGCCGAATAATTAACCATACTACCTGATGAAAGTGGTGAGTTAGGAATGATTATGGTTCTGTTATCCGGGGTTAGTAAAATGGTGCTAAAGATTTGAATTTCTTTAACTGAGCCCATATGTCCTTGTGCTTCAATAAAATCACCTACTTTAAATGGTCTGAAAATAAGGATAATTACTCCTCCTGCAAAGTTCTGAAGTGTTCCTGAAAGAGCCAGACCAATGGCCAGGCCTGCTGCGCCCAGAATTGCAATAAATGATGTCATTTCTACACCAACCATTCCCATCACACTTATAATGAGAAGGGCTTTTAGCGTAATTGATATTAGCATGGAAAAAAACGGGCGCAAGGATTCATCCAACTCCCTTTTTTTCATTAAATTTTTGGTCGATTTTGTGAGCTTCTTTATAATAAATAAACCAATAAAGAGTGTGAGTATAGCCAAAAGAATTCTGGGGCCATGAGTAATTACCAGGCTTACCCCTTCATTGATATAAACTTGAATGTTTTCCATAGGATTTATATTTAGATTTATAACTAATTGATACATCATCCTGTAAAAATACATGAAATTTTGACATGAAAGCCCGAAGTTTTTAGATAAATATAATCACATTAAGAAAAATACTGGTCGGGAAAATTTACCAGATAAATTTTATCAACAGCTCTGGTAAAAGCTGTATAAAGCCATCTAAGGTACTCCCTGCTCAGCATTTCTTTGGTAAAATAGCCCTGATCAAGGAAAACAACTTTCCATTGTCCTCCCTGGGCTTTATGACAAGTGATGGCGTATGAAAATTTTATTTGTAGTGCATTAAAGAATGGATTTTCTCGAACCTTTTTATAACGTTGTTTTTTTATTTTTACCTCCTCATAGTCTTCAAGGACTGAAAAAAAGAGCCTTTTATTTTCTTCAGTAGAAAGTGATGCAGATTCAATAGTTAAGGTATCCAGCAAAATTTTAACATCTAATTCAATATCATGGTAATCAATCATACGAATACGGATATCTGCAAAATTGAAACCATAAAGGTTTTGATAATCAATTACTTTTGTAATTTCAGCGATGTCGCCATTCGCAATAAAATCTAATTCATCAATGGTTTCGGACCAATAGTAGTTATTTTTAACCACCATTATAAAGTCCCC
>JARGGF010000060.1 GCA_029210905.1 Bacteroidales bacterium
CATACATATCTATTTAAACCTTCGGCAATACCTGTTACATAGGTATTACAATCAAAATTTTGACATGTCTGACTGGAAAAAACGCCACTCCCAATATCTATAGACCACGAACCAGTTCCCCTAACAGGACGGTTTGCTGAAAGACGCACTTCATCAATACATACTATTTGATCAGGACCGGAAACCGCATTTGAAGGTAAAGCATTTGTAATGTAAACATCATCTGTCATGACACAGTTTTCGGTAAGATTAGTTACGGTCCATCTGTAAATATTTGTGTCATATCCAAGTTGGCGGACATCTGTCTGGTGAAATGTTGGATCATCAAAAAGACCGCTACCATGAACAACTGACCACTGTCCAATTACGTCATCACTTGCATGTGCTCCACTGAATACACCCGATGCAGGGTCAGCATCCATTGGTGCTATTGTATCACATTCGGTCCAGTCAGGGCCAGCATTTAAGTCTTCTATCAATCCAAGACTCACAACTTGCACAGTATCAGAATCAATACATGTTACACCATTTATATCATTCCTTTTCCACCAAATAAATGAAGTTGTTGCATTCTGAATACCTTCTACATGAGCATTATAATCAGTATTATCTACAGCACCTGATACAGGATCGTAAAATTCAAGACCAGGAGTACCTCCAACAGGTAATTCTTCCCACCTGTGTATTTGTGAACCAGATCCTTCACATAGAGCATCTAAATTTGCTACAGTTGCACAAATCGTCTGATCTAATCCAGCATTAGCAGGCAAGGGTAAAGCATTTGTAACTTCAACAATAGATGTTGAAAGACATCCATGATAATCAATTGTCCATTGAAAACGGTTCACAGTTGGAACTGTAGTCCAGTAATCTGGCTGAGTAGGTTGTGCATAATATGCTAAATTATATACATTACTTATATTATTTAGTGAATTCTCCACATAAGTATTAGTACCTCCTGAAACTATTGTCCAATAACCTGTTCCACGTGTTGGGCTATTTGCATTCAAATGAATCAAAGTTGTATCACACAAGGTAGTATCATTTCCTGCAAAGGCAGCAGTTGGTGTATAGTTTAAAACAATGATTGTATCTGTATCGTTACAAAAACCATTGTCTAAAGTCCAAGTTAAGGTATTAATATCAGCATTTAAACCAGTAATTCTGGCAGTAGGTGCATTAATATTATCGAACGTACCAGCTCCACCTGTCCACCAGGTACCAGTTGAAGCTAAAGGAGGAAAGCCAATTCTATTGATAGATGGAGGAATATTAGCCGTCAGATTCATTGTGCCATCACAACTTGTAACTGTATCAGGACCTGCTTGTGCAACTACCTCATAATTTGATACAGTAATATCCTGATAATCACTGCAGCCACCGTTAAAAATGGTCCATCGGTAAATGTTATCGCCACTTCCAATACCTGTAACACTTGACCTATAATAGGTTGGGTTTGAAAAGGTTCCTGAACCATATTGAACTGACCATAATCCAGTTCCTGGTGCAGGGAAAGTTCCTTGTAGGCCAGTTGAATCAGAACACAGCATCTGCGAACCATCCACCCCAGCTGTAAAGCTATTATTATAAATAGTAACCTGGTCAACTGAGGAACAAGTTCCATTAGTAACTGTCCATGTGAAAGTAGTTGCACCACCAGGTAGATTAGATACTCCAGATTGATAGTATGTAGGATTAGCAATAACAACACCTCCAGAAGAAGATGTCCATGTTCCAATTCCTACTGTAACAGGATCGGCATCCAGAGTTGCAGTAGGTCCGCATGCTATCTGATCAGCACCTGCATTTGCAGTAGTTGGTGTATTCATTGTAACTGTAATATCATCCTGGTAAACACAAATTCCCTGAGTTACTGTCCACCTATAAATATTAATAATAGAAGTTATACCGGTTACATTCGTAGTACTCGAGTTTGGTGTGGTAAAAACACCTGCTCCACTTTGTAATGACCACACACCTGTTCCAGGTGCAGGACTATTTCCTTGTAAGCTGGTATTATCAAAACATATCGATTTGTCGTTTCCTGCCTCAGCCTGGAAATTATTTACAGATATAACAACATTATCAGAAGTTGAACAACTTCCATTATTAATAGTCCACGTAAAAACGTTTACTCCTCCCGGAATATTTGAAGCTGTTGCTGTATTAAGAGTAGCATTGTCAAATGTAACACCTGGTACCAAGGTTGACCAGGTTCCAATTTCACCAGGGTTTGGTGGATTGTTTGAGCTAAAGGTGACTGTACCTGAACAAACATTCCTGTCTACTCCTGCATTAGCTTGGGTTACTGATGCATTTATAATTGTTAAAACGTCCTGGTCAACACAAGCTCCATAAGAGACTGTCCATGTAAACTGGTTTGTAGCATCCGTATCAAGTCCATTAGCAGTAGTTGAATAATCAGTAGGATTTACAATTGTAGCTGATGTTCCTAATGGGGCCCAAACACCTGTTCCAGGAAATGGGTCATCAGCCACCAAGAAAACATCAGTAAGACATGTTGTTACATCCGGAGTTGTTATATTAGCACTGATTCCTTCGTTTTGAATAGTTTTTTCATCAGAAGCAGAACATGCACCTTTTGTTATGGTCCAGCGCAAAGTATTGCTTCCGGGGTTGAGTCCACTAACATTAGTCATATTATTAGTATTATCATCAAATGTTCCAGTACCAGAGATTACTTGCCAAAGACCAGTTTCACCAGCACCAGGTGCATTGGCAACAATACCTGTAGAATTGCAAACTCCTGTTAAATCGGCCCCTGCACTAGGTGGTGTAGGAGTATCGTCAATAATCAAGACTTGATCAGAATTCGAACAATTATTTCCACCTGGGGTGGTTGCAGTAACAGTCCACGCAAGTGTAGTTGGAATTCCAATATTTGATACTGCAGCCCAAGGATTATTCCAATCAGAAAGTATTATACCTCCATTTCCACTAACAACCGACCAAGCAGCTGTTCCAACTGCAGGAGGATTAGCGGCCAAGTTTCCAGAACCACAAAACCTCATACTTGTAGGCCCCGCATTAGGCTGAACCGGGTTTCCATTATAAATAACAACAGAATCGGTTGCAGTACACGTAAGGGTACTAACTGTCCATACAAACACATTACGTCCCTGCAATAAGCTTGTGACCGCACTAGTATTTGAAGTAGGATCGGTGATTACCCCACCTCCAGATCTTACTGACCAGGTACCTGAGCCACCAACAGGAACTGCCATGGCATCAAAAACAGTACTATTTGAACAAATATCCTGATCATCACCTGCATCAGTTCCTGTTACGGGTGAAACATTAATAGTAATATCATCTGCTACAGAACTACATCCATTTGTAATTGTCCAAGTTAATGTATTTATACCAACACTTAGGTTTGAAACAGTTGTTGTGGGAGAATTAATTGGATTAAATGAAGCACTTCCACCAGCACTCCATAAACCAGATGTATTCACACCTAACGTACTAGGCAATGTTGCATCTGTAATATTAGCAGTTGTTCCGCAAATTGTTTGATTTGCTCCTGCAGTCATTGGATCATCAGATAAATCATCAAGAAAATATATTACAACTGTGTCAGTTGATGTGCAACCATCTTGTGTATAATGCCAAACTGCATTAAAGGCGCCTTCAAAAGGAGATATTACTCTAAGCTCTGTATCGGACCAATAATCCTGATTTCCTGGAGGGACATCGACATCTGCGGGAGGGAATGTCCACCATCCTCGGTTTCCCCCGTTGTTGTTTGAAAGCGGACCAGCATTCATCTGAAATATTGCACTACCACATTGAAATTGGTCAACTCCTGCATATGCTATTGCATCATTTTGAACAGTAATGTCATCAGTAAAGACACAAGAGCCGTTAGTAACTGTCCATCTTAATGCAAAACTATTATTTGGAGCATCTTTGCCTCCACTAGCCGGCCAAAATGTTCTTACAGCTGTGGTTGGATTGGTTGGATCTTGAAACCATACATTTTGATCCATCGGATCACCAGGAACAACTGACCACATCCCAGTTCCAATCGCCGGAGGTGTTGCATTTAAGTTTAAGAATGCCGAACAAGTTGTTGGAGTACCAATGTTAGGCCCTGCATTTGCTGAACCTCCGGCATATGTATTTAATACTATTGTATCAAGGTTGGTACATACGCCATCAGCTATTTCTAATACTATTGTGTAAGAGCCAGGTGCGGTTAAATTATTGGCGACAGTATTTTGTGCATTAGGTGTTAAAAAACCAACACCAGTAACAGGTGCAGCCTCGTACCAAGTAAGAGTTTCTCCACCAGCTGCAGGATTTACAGCAGATAGATTATAAGTTGTAGCACCACATGGAGCAACATCATCTGAGGGTGCATTAAGAATTTCAGCAACTGTAGTACCTTGATTAGAAATAGTTACCTGATCAGCTGAAGTTATACAGGCTCCAGCAGTAATTTCCCATTGCAGAACAATTGGGAAACTTGTAATATTTGTAACAGTTGTATTTCTTAAATAGGGATTAGTAATAGTCCCCATTCCTGAAATTCTTGTCCAAACTCCAGCCCCGCCAGGACCAGGATCGCTTGCAGATATAACTGCTGAAGTACCACAAACAGTTTGATCAGGACCAGCATTTGCAGCATAAGCGCTACGTGTAACTTGTACTTCATCCCAAACACTGCATCCATTTTTTGTTACAGTCCAACGGAAGGTACTTGTTGCAGGAGGCAGGTTGGTTATATCAGTAGTGGCGTTTAAGGGCGTTGCAATAATTGCAGATCCAGCAGTTGTCCAAACGCCTGCTCCTCCATCGCCAGAAGGATCGCCACTTGCGGCACTAATAGTAACATATGTATCACATACACCAGTTAAGTTTGCTCCTGCATCTACTGGTAAAGCATTAGAGGTTATAGTAACCTCATCATAGACAGCAGCACACCCCGGACGTGTAACCGTCCATCTGAAGATATTTGGAGTGGCGGCATTTAAACCACTAACTGCAGCATTATATAAATTTGAATTTGAGAAAGCTCCACTCCCGGCAATTAAAGTCCAGGTTCCTGTTTCTCCAGGATCAGGATTATTGGCAGCCATCATTGCAGTGGTTGCGCAAACACTTGGCTGATCAGGTCCTGCAGTTGCAACCAATGGATCTCTTGTAATTGTAATTGAAACAGAATGAGTACATGTTCCTTTTGTTAAGGTCCAAGTGAAATCATTAGCTCCGACCTGAAGATTACTAACTCCCGAAGTTGGATTTGTTGGTGCAGAGATAATAGGAGGAGCAATAAGAGGATCATTTTCCCAAAGACCTGTTGTTGCAGGAACAGTCACGGGTAAATTACCATCAAAATTTGCCGTAGAAGCACAAACGGTTTGATTTGAAGCGGTTGCAGTGACACTATTATTATAAAGCGTAATATCATCAACTGTTGAACATACTCCATTGACTACTGTCCAACGTAAGATATTTGTTCCAGGAACTAGTGTAGACACAATTGCCGATGGACTGGTTGAATCATCAAAAATACCATCACCAGTTTGAAATGACCATGTTCCAGATATTCCAGTACCCAAGCCAGCAGATAAATTGTATGTATGATTTGTACATACTTCAGCATCTTCTGTTATCGGATCACCTCCAGCATCCACTCCCACAGGAGTAGTATTAGTAAGAATAAAACTTTGAAATTCAGAGCAGCCTTCAATAGTAACAGTCCAGGTGAAAGTTACTGCTATTCCAGGTGGGAGATTAGATGCAGTTGTAGTTGAACTGCTGGGATCGGAAAATGTTACAGCTCCGTTATTTGCTGTCCATAGACCAGTATAAGATCCTCCGGGGTTTGATCCAACCAGGGAAGCAGTTGCACAATTTGCATTTAAGGTTCCACTTGCTGTTACATCGTGGCGGGTTATGTTAACAGTATATGGGGTTACACCTATAGTCCATGTCAAAGCATAATTACCATACCCAGGGAATGTAGCAGTGGCATTTGCAGTTATTGCATCGGGGTTAAAAACTACACCTCCCGGGATGGATGTCCATGTCCCAGGGCCACCAGTTGCGCTTAAAACCGTATTGTCGCAAACTATAGTTTTATCTGTTCCTGCAGATTGCCCAAAAACGATGTTTTGACTAAAAAAAGTGATTAAGATGAGACTTAATACTGCCTGAATTCTGGAAATTTTCTTCACTGCCACTATTTTGATTAGTTTGTATACAATTCCTCTAATAGACATTATAAAGACCAGTCTGAAAAGATCAATCTTTATGTCAATTACGCATTACATTAATTCAACAAAAGTATCAAAATTGATACCAAATCCGAACTTTTATTGAGCCAACAGTTTAGTAATTATTCCAGTTCTATTTGTTTTACAGTATATAAGGTGGTTCAATCCCTATTTATGCGTAGACATTAGCTTAAAATAAATGGTTGCACTATAAACTGATTTTACCCAATAATTATTAATTATTTTTAAAGATAATAACAAATATTTAATCCTTAACTATATAACTTCAACCCATTTTAATCACGCCTAAGATATAAATATTCAAATTAAATCATCTTTTTTGCATTATTATACGTAATAATTTATTTTTTGGATGAAATTTTAAAAAAAATTTGATGAGTCAATAAAAAATAAGGGTTCAAACATAAAATACAATTCATATCTATTTGTTTTTCAGCTATTTATCCATGATGAATCGAATTGTATTTTCATTTTCTAAATGACTTCCATTTAATCATTCATTCCAAATATACTCAAAAAAACAACAATTATAATCGGTTCACTGAACCGGAAATCATTTTGCAAAAGAAATGCACTAAAAACCTATATAGCAGATTTATTAATTGACTAATAAATAGATGAATTTTATTAAATTTGTAAAACTAAATCTGCAAAGTATGAAGAATAGTTTTATGATTGCCCTTACAATTGTTGCCGCCATGTGGATGGTATTTATACTCAACCAGTTGGTTGGTCTGGATTTTAACCAGTTCGGAATTATTCCCAGGCAAACTGAAGGCATCAAAGGCATTTTGTTTGCCCCCTTTTTACACGGAAGCCTTGCACATATAATTTCGAACACAGTTCCTATGCTGGTCTTAACTACTGTATTGTTTTGGTTTTATCGAAAAATTGCTATTCGCATATTAATACTTTCTACAATAGCAGGTGGGGGACTGGTATGGATTTTTGGCCGAAGTGCCTTTCATATTGGAGCCAGTGGTGTTGTGTTTGCATTGGTAGGTTTTTTAATTGCCAGCGGAATATTCCGTAGAAAGATTAAAGCCCTGTTACTGGCAATTGTTATCTTTTTTCTGTATGGAGGAGTAGTATGGGGTATTTTGCCAACCCAGCCAGGCGTTTCATGGGAAAGTCATCTCTTTGGCTTTCTTTCTGGCATTGTTTTAGCCTATATTTTCAGAAGCTCTAATGTTTAAGCTACTGGTTTTCAAATAATATTTTATAAATTAGATATCAGGATGGATATAATTAGCATGAATAATTTTAAAAAAATGAATCATTACTTCGTGAGACAGGCTTTGCCTAAGTTCTGACAATTTAGTATATGAAAAGCAATAAAATATATCATTCAATCAGTAATCGCCCTAATTAAAGTTGTAAACGAATGACCAAATCTATACTAGAAGACAGAACAATTAGCAAGAGGTTTCTTTTTCCGCGGGAAAAGCATTTTAAGGATCCTTTTCTTGTTACTACTTCAACCCATCAACTTTCCTGTTTTAAGCAAATTAAGCACCAAGGCGCTAAAATGCTGCTTGTTTTCCATGCAAGCAATGAAATTGTGCATGATTATATTGAAAATTTCGCGCATGAAATAGATAAAATGGGCTTTAATTTATTTATTGCGGAATATCCCGGATATGCATTATCCACTGGTTCGCCGAGCCTGATAAATATTATTGAAGACATCCCTTTTATTATAAAAAATTGTGGAATCCCAACAAATCAGCTTGTTGTGTTTGGTCGTTCGATTGGCACTTCATATGCTATTAATGCGGTTTCGCAATTTCCTGAAATTAAAGGTCTTATAATTGAAAGTGGCATTGCTGATTATTATGAGCGACTGGAAAGAAGGGTAAGTGCCGAAGATGTAGAGGTAACAGAAGATGAACTGAAAAAAGAAGTATTAAATTTCTTTAATATTGAACAACAACTAAAGGCTTATAAAGGCGCAACGCTAATATTGCATACAAAAGATGATAAAATTATAGATGTGAAACACGCCAAAAAAAATTATGAATGGGCAAATGAACCAAAAGAAATTATCTTATTTGAGGATGGAAGGCACAGCGATATCCAATTCAGCAATAGTAAAGCCTATTTTGAAGCTATCAATAATTTTATGGACAAGATTTAGTATGCCATACCTCAGGACAATCGCATTCAAAAGTTGAACAATATTTTTTTAAATCGTCAATTGACTCACCCCCGTGGGCGTCTAAAAAGTCAAAGAAAGAAAAATAGCCACTAAAACCTTCGGTCGCCATCCGCGTGCCGCTGAAGCTTTAGCGGAGGCGCAAGGCTTGCCGAAGGCGATGCACAAATGCACCAAATAACACAAAATGTTAATTGTCAATGCATTGCATTTGGTGTAACTTGGTGTTTTTGAGAATTTGTGGCAAAAAAATCACTTTTCAGACACCCTCTCCCTCTCTACTTACTTAAAGAGGGGGAAGTATACAAAACGGCGTTGATTTATTTTGCGAAAGGGCTTTGCAAAGCATATATATATTAAAATCCTCTTTTATCTAAAGCTTTCCCCTCTTTGTGCCAACAGTGAAGGGGTGTCTTGCGCAGCAAGATGAGGGTGAGTTAATTGGTTTAGCGATACAAATATTTTAAATGCAATGCCCCTGTCTCAGACATTTGGTTCAATATCAATTACCTGTTTTTATTTTCTTTTACCAGGTCATCAAGCTTCTTCTCTAAATTTTCTAATCGCAATTCAATACCATTGCCTGAAGGGATGTTGGAAGTAATAATTATATAGACCAACCAAAGCTTTTTAATTTCAGCTATTTCAAGTTCTATATTTTCGAAAGTTGTATTGTCAAATTTTATTACCACCTTTTCTTCAAAATAGCTGCACCGGCCAAATAAAAGCTGATCTTTGGTTATAATAATTGTCAGTAAGTTTTCTGACAAAAGATTTATCCTGCTGATATTTAGCGGTTTAGAAATAAATAAATCACCGGGAAGCATCCCTGAATTTGAAGTTATCATGGAAATACCACTGTATTCGAAAGCAACGGAGTTATCTTCAAGATCCGGAATTCTTAAGGTTTTAAGACCCGATAAAAAGCTAAAATCATCAGTCGCTTTTAGATAGGCAGCTCTGTCTTTCTCCCTGACTAGTGGAATGGCTTTTCCTTCCTTAGTCTCCTTATTAATATGGTCAAGCTTTTGGCTTAATTCATTTAAATGGTAAATATCATTAATCGTCAACTCCTTTTTGAGTAATTGATCAAGGCTTAGCTTAAAATAATTTGCAATATCAATGATGGTGTCAATTTTGGCTTCTGCCCTGCCCTCTTCATAGGCTCCTATGCTTCCTCGTTTTAATTGAAACAAATCGGCAAAAGCAGATTGGCTAATTTTTTTAGCAATTCTGATTTTTTTTATATTTTTCCCAAAAAATGACATTAAAAAAAAATTAATTATTTCTACTTTGGCAAATTGAGCTGGAAAACGAAAAACCAACCTAATTTACCCCGACCCTAAAGGGAGTCAGATTGATTTTTCGGCTTTTTCCCTTTAGGGTTAGGGCTAAAAAAGCAGAAAAAACAATTTGACTACTAATTTATCAAAGCAGCAATATAGACTCCGCAACAATGCAAATATACTGCAAAAATCTAACTAATCACTAAAATTTAACTTATCATACAAAAGATTGCTCCATAGAACAAAAAAAATAAAAATCCTATTTGAAAATGCAAATATTTTTAGCATATTTGTATAAACAATTATTGTATAATAGAAACTTAAAAATAAAAAAGATGGGAATATTTAAGCGTATTTTTAAAATTGGGCAAGCTGAAGCGCACTCACTGGTCGACAATCTTGAAAACCCTATTAAAATGACCGAACAGGCTATCAGGGATATGAAGGTAGATTTAGAAAACAGTATCAAAGCTTTGGCTGAAGTTAAAGCGCTGGCTATCAGATCAAAAAATGAATCTGAAATGCACCGTAGTAAAGCATCAGAATATGAAGGTAAGGCGATTGCCTTAATACAAAAGGCACAATCTGGAACTATAGAAGCTACAGAGGCAGACCGACTGGCACAAGTTGCCCTTGAAAAAAAGGAAGAACATGGCCGCAGCCTGACGATATCGCTTGAGAACCAGAAAAAATATGATGCTTCTGTGGCAAAACTTGATACCCAAATTAAAAGACTAAAAAGTAATATATCCAAGTGGGAAAATGAGGCCAAAATATTAAAAGCCAGGGCCAAAGTAAGTGATGCTACAAAAACAGTAAACAAACAACTGGCTGGAATTGATTCATCAAGCACGGTAGCCATGCTTGAAAGAATGAAAGAAAAAGTTGAAAAAGAAGAAGCCTTATCTGAATCATACGCCGAAATTGCCAATGAGAATATCAGTGTAGATGAGGAATTGGATTTGGCACTTCAAAGCAGTTCAACCAGCACTTCTGATGCACTGGCTGCCTTAAAACAAAAGCTTGCCTTAAAGGGTGGTGATGTTGAGGATGTATAGACTTTTGAATTTAATATATGTACCGGGCTAAAATGCCCAAAGTTGAGCCACCTTCGGGTGGCTTCATATTTTAGCACATTTTCATATATCTGATTATCTGATTTTTACATCATTAAAAGCATGATTCTGTTTTTTTGATTACACTTCACTATTATTGCCGGGAACTTTCAAATGCATGAAGTGTTTGGATTTAAGGAATTGAAATAATAAAAAAAGTTGTATTTTTAGCCGAATATTTAACCTTTAGTATTAACCATAAGCAAGTTTGATAAGTCAATATTTTCTTATACCCAAATTGAGCGATTCTGCTCAATCGATTAAGTAAATGTAAGCGTTCCACCTCACCCATTCGGTGGAACACAACATTTTCTAAATCGGGGTTTTACCTAAGTAAAGCGCTTGTTCGCAGTGCTCCAACCGCTCAACTTAGGTTATAAAAAAATTACACCACGCCAGGCTAGTAGGGATAGAAAAATTTGACACTCCTCTCAAGGCAATAATAGAATTTTCCTATTGGATCTCTATTTCTACGCTCATTTCAGGGCAATTGCATTTAAAAGTTGAACTTCCCGATGCTCGGGACAAGCTCTTCAGAGTTCTGATTAAGATTTATTTCTTTACC
>JARGGF010000610.1 GCA_029210905.1 Bacteroidales bacterium
GTTATTGCTGTTGCCCTTTCAGGGCAATATTTCTTAACTAAACGACATTGATTTGTATTGGAACAGCAGGGCAATTGCATCCGAAAGTTGACCTCCCCCTTGAGTTCCTGTTTACCATACGTATTGGCCACGGGTTGCAGCTACGCTTTGCTTGCTTTACCCGCGGTTATTGTTATTTAACCCGAATATCCGATAAGGTCTTTCGCCATTCATAAGAAAAATAATTGTGCCCCTATCCAATTTTAACACTTTTTAAGATTTTAGGCTTTTATCATAATTAAACTTAAATCATAAAAATGTGATTAACCGAAAAAATAGCAGTTACGTATACTATATTAAAAGAAAGTAACAAATAGTAAAAACCCTTTGAAGCATAATTCGTTATTTGACACCTTAAAATGAAGATTACAATGAGTTCTTTTTTAAACACCAACTACCTATAACCATGAAAAATATAATATTAATAATTGTTTTAATAATTGCTACAGCTACAATTTCTCTGGGTCAAAGCGCAAGCTGGAATTACCGGGTCAATTCCGGTAATTTGGGCGTTAACTACAGCTGGATTGACTGCACAGATGGTACAGAGTTAAAATCCTCAAATTTAAACAGGGGAAACCTTGATGATGGCAGATGGAACATCAACTGGCCTTTTAATTTTAAAGTCTATGGAAATAATTACAATACATCCAACAGACTTTCTATTTCCACAAACGGTTTTATCAGGTTCGATGGCAACGCTGATTATAACAACTGGGCCGCTGCCCGCGATTATGTTTTAGCCGCTGCCCCTTCAACCGATTTTGGACAGATACTATGTTATGGAATTTCGGATGTGAGCTTTACCGCTTCAAATTCGAGAGTTTTCACAAAGGTAACCGGTGCAGCACCTAACAGGGTATTCACCATAGAATTTGTTCAAATGGGTTACTATTGGGCAGCAGGTATTTATGGCGATGTTCAGGTTAGTTTCTACGAAACCAGCAACAATATCGTAATAAAAGCCGGCAACAATAACGTGACCTATGAGGGTGCCGAAATTGGACTTCACAGCGGGGTGTCTCCTTATTTCCATTACTGGCAGGATGTTGACAATGCTTCGGGCAATACCTGGATAGAATACATTCCATCGGTAGCCACTTCATATGATATTACTTCATACGTCCGCCCACCGGCTTCACAACCGGCAAACACTTCGTTCCCTGCCAGTGCAACAGGTAGCGGAACAGCACATGACGTTTTAAGTTTTAAAATAACTGATGCGGGTGGCGATGGGTTACCAACCAAAATATCAAAAATCAGAATTAAAAACGCCTATCCTGCAAACAGAGCCGATTGGACAGACTGTATTGCCGGTGTGGTTTTAAACGATGGTTCAAGGGATCTTAATCTTGGAGTTACTACTATTGACGACAATTACATTGATTTCCTTTTTAATATTGATGAATTTGATGTTCCGGATGGAACTACCCTTAATTTTACCTTGAAAATATATCTGAAGGCAGGTACTGCAATAGAAGGTAAAACCATGCAGTTCTACATTGATGATAACAATCACGGTTGGTTTTACGATCAAATGGGTTCCGGATTACTTAGCAATTTTGGAAATGCAAGTGATATAAAATCAAATGTGTTCACGTATACGATTACCGCTTCTCAATTAGCATTTACAGTAAACCCCGCGAATACCATTCATCAGAATAACGAAATTAGTCCTGTAGTTACTGTTGAAGCACAGGATGGGGCAGGCAATAAAGATGCTAATTTTAATGGCACAGTTAGTCTTTCTAACTCTGGTGGATTAAGTATGACAAATAACACCGCTTCAATAGTAAATGGCGTAGCAACATTCACAAATCTGCAATTTTCCCAAACAGGGGGGCCAATAACGCTTTCAACCTCCAATACCCATGGATTAACTGATGGAACTTCCACTGAAACCACAGTTGCCATTTTAAATGTTCTTTTTAGTGATGATTTTGAAGATGCAACACAGTCGCAATTAGACTGGACGGTAAGCGGCACCACAAATGTTTGGCAAGTTGGTGACCAAACCAATGATGCCTGGGGCCCTCCTTCAGGGCATTCAGCAAATGGAGTTTACGGTACTTATCTTAATGCTGGATATAATAATAATGTAAGCGCCTATTTGGAATCACCAATTATCGACCTGGCTGGTTCTTCAGACCCTAAAGTTAAATTCTGGATGGATATGGAATCTCAGGTGGATAACGATGGTGGAACAGTGCAGATAAGAGTAAAACCAAACGCTTCATCGCCATGGGGCAATTATTACACTCTTAGTATGAGTGATGCAGGTTATTCAGGGAATATCCCTAATGATACAGATGTTGATGGTCTTTCAAATAATGAAGACGGATGGAGTGGTAATTCACCAGATGGTGAATGGGCTGAGGTTCAGATTGATTTATTTAATTTGAATACTTCAGGCCTGAACGCTATTGATGCCTCGTCACTTATACAGGTTAGGTTCTGGTTTGGAACTGATAACAATTCCAGAAATTTCCCCGGATGGTACATCGATGATTTTGAAGTATCCTATACCTCTTTCCCAGGTTTGTGGAGCACTTCAGCAGCTACCATTGATTGGGGTACGGCCTCCAATTGGGACGATGGAATAGTACCCGATGGTATTTTTGTCACCATACCTGCCGGCGCTGCCAACTATCCTTTGATTGATGAAACAGCAAATGCAAGTAATTTATTAATAAAAGATGGCGCTGAGCTAGTAATCAGTACTGGAGGTAGTTTAAACCTTACCGGGGATCTTTTTGTCGGACAAGGAACAACAGGCAGCTTTGAAATCAATGATGGCTCTTGTATTCTTGCAGGTGATTTGTACACCAACTCCGGATCAACAACCACAATTAGCGGAGGCGACATTCAATTCACAAATTGGGCCAAAAGCACAACTGCTGAATTTGCCGAAGGTAACATTAACTTATCATCAGGTACAATAACAGCCTCAGGCAATGTTATGTTTGCTGATGCAAATTTAAATGGAACCATGGCTGGTGATTTCACCCTGAATGTTGCCGGCAACTTCTCAATTTCAGATAATGTTTGGGCGGTGCCGACTGGTGGGACCATCATTTTAAGTGCCACTTCGCCCTTATTACTCGAAGCTTTAAATGGAAATGCCCTAACTGCTTATAATCTGCAAATAGCTAATACAGGTGGGGTTACCTTAAGCAGTTCTGCAAACATACTCAACAATCTTGAGGTGAGTGAAACTACACTAATTACTGTTCCACCTTCAGTAAATCTGCAAGTAACAGGTGATTTTACTTTACATGCAAGCGATAAAAAAAGTGCTGCTTTAATCGACAATGAAAATGTTATTGTAAGTGGAGTTTCAACTGTTGAAATTTCTACTTCTGCAAATGTTTTTCAATATATTTCTTCACCTGTAAGTGCTGCACCAACTACCTTATTTACTAAAGCTCCCTGGGGTGCAAACAACTATAACTTTTATATTTATAACGAAGCCAATACAAATGCAAACTGGGCATACGGCTGGGTGAGACCTGCCGCAGGTACACTTGCATCGGCCAAAGGTTATGCATACTATTTAACAAGCCCTTACATCCACAAAGTTAATGGAGGTCATTTTAATACAGGGAATATTTCAATACCGGTTTATAACTCAGGTACTAATCCTTCAAATAGCTGGAATTTAATTGGAAACCCTTATCCTTCTCCACTTAATGCAGATGATTTTATCAGTGCAAATGCTAATGCTGACCCTGCAGCTGGACTTTTAACCGGTACCATTTATTTTTGGGATGATGATGGTTCAGATGGGAGTGATTATGCATCGGCTGATTATGCTACCTATAATTTGGCCGGGTCAGTTGGTGGCGGTAGTGGAAAAACATCAAATGGATTTATCTCCATTGGCCAGGCATTTTTTGTACAGGCAAATAATAATGGAAACGTAGCATTCACAAATTCAATGAGAAGTGAAACTCAGGGGGTTTCCTTCAAAAGTGCGCCCAGTGCAAAGGCGGTTAATAAAAACATCCTT
>JARGGF010000611.1 GCA_029210905.1 Bacteroidales bacterium
ATATGGCTTGGATGTATACTCAAAAAGGTGAATATGATAAAGCATGCTCCTTACTTTATTCGTCATTGAAAATTAAAATTGACTCCTTTGGTAAAAATCACCCTGATATTGCAAAAATATACGCCACGTTTGGCTTACTGTTTTCCAAGAAAGGTAAATTAGATTCAAGTATTTTTTATAATAAAAAAGCCCTTGAAATAAGGGAAAGTTTATATAAAGATGCTCACCCTGTTGTTGCCGAGTCGATGAGGAATTTGGGTATTACTTATAGTAAGCTTGGTGAATATGAAAAAGCACTTAGCCTTTACAAAAAAGCATTGGTAATATGGGAAAAACAATATGGTAAATTCCATCGAAATGTAGCATTATGTTATACTAGTATAGGCACGTTATATGCTAATTGGGGCCAATTTAAACTGGCTAATGAATATTACCAAAAATCCCTGAACATTTTTTTAAGGCAACCAGACTCATATCAGTTTGCTATAGCAACTTGCTATGCAAATTTAGGCAGTAATTATCTTGATTGTGGGGAGTTGGGAAAGGCCATGTTATATACACAAAAGGCGTTTGTGTTATACAATGATATCTATGGTTCTGACAACCCAAAGTCTGCAGTTGTCTACGATAATTTAGGGGCCATGTATGTTGAAGTACTTGGCGATTACCATCAGGCCTTGAATTATTATAAAAAAAGTTTTGAATTGCGGCTTAAAACTGATCCCGACAACCCGGAACTTGCCACCGACTATATTAATATTGGATCTGTATATAAAATCAAGGGTGATTACGAACTTGCACTTTCATACTATAAGGCAAGTCTTGATATTTATTTCAGGCAAGATATCGAAAAACATGAAGCTATTGCTTTGGCGTACAATCATATAGGTGAAGTTTATCTTAAGCTGGGAAATGATACTTTAGCATTAGAATATTTTGAGAAGGTTTATAAGATGAGAACCGGGCTTTTTGGCGAAAACTATATTGGTTTATCCGAAACATATCTAAATTTAGGCAAAGTACATCGTAAACTTGGCGAGTTTAACAAAGAAACAGAATGTTATGAAAAGGGCCTTGAAATTTGTATGAAAATTTTTGATGAAAACAATATCTCTACTACCAGCCTATATCAAAACCTGGCTATGAACGCGGCAGCAAAGAATGATTATTCCGGGGCGATTTCTTTATTAAATAAAGTTCTGAATATACAGATGGAAACTTTTTCAAAAAAGCATCCCGAAATTGCTTTTACTTTTTCCAGGCTGGGGCTGGTGTATTCTTTATCAGCTGATTATGATTTGTCTCAAATGTATTATTTAAAAGCTTTAGATGCGAATTATGTTGGCAGCTTAAATGAATGTTTTGATTATAATTACGTTTTAGACCAAATCCAATATCTGGAAACCTTATCTGAATTGGCCGATTTGTACTTTAAAAAGTATAAGATTACTAACAATATCGAATCGTTGCAGGAGGCGATTTCGAATTATCAACAAGCATCCGATCTGCTTGCCTCTATTGCGAATGTCTATTATATTGAAGCTTCAAAATTAGACCTTCTAAAAAAGGGCACAGCAATTTTCGAAAAAGCATTAATCTCATCCGAAATTCTTTATAAACTCAATAATAGTGATATAACACTTGAAAAGGCATTTAACTTTTCTGAGCAAAATAAGTCATCTGTCCTGTATGAAGCAATTATTAAGAGCAACCTAAATATTGAAAATACTTCGGATAGTTTATGGGTTGAACAAAAGGATTTAGCAGGGAGGATAGAATATTTAAAAACCAAACTTCTGAAAAAAGGAAATGCGACTGGTGATGGAGAGGATAAAAATGAGATTGATGTTGAATTGTCAAAAGCTGTAGTTGAATATCAGCAAGTTACTGAAAAAATCCGATCAGAAAAATCCACAGAACAACTTGTTTTAACCCATAATCAATCCATGATAGGTTCCATCCAAAAAAAACTAAGGCCAAATGAACTGATGCTTGAATATTTTGTTGCCGATTCATTGGTATTTTGTTTTGTAATAGGAAATCAGGTACTTTCATTAGAAAAACTGGGTATTAAAACTGATTTTACCGACAGGTTATTTGGATACATCACAGGCATCAAAAAACACCGCTTCGATGAATTTCAATCTGAAAGCTATTGTCTTTATAATGAATTAATTAAGCCTATCCAGAAGTACTTTGTTGACAAAACAAAACTAATTATTATTCCTGATGGCCATTTGCTTTACCTGCCATTTGGTTCGCTGATTTCACAAAAACAAAGTCCGGATAAGGGGCTCGATTTTTCAAAACTCGACTATTTAATAAGGGATTACGAAATTGTATATCAATATTCAGCAAATCTTTGGCTGGAAAACTCTAAAAGTAAGTACCTTAATAGCCCTACTGAAGGTTTTTTAGGCATTGCGCCTTTTGCTGCAAACAATATTGCTCACGAAAAACCTGATTGTTTAAATTCGGCTTTTTTAGACAGAACCTTACCAGAAAGTATTTTACGGAGTGTTGCAAATAATAAAAACGAATATAACCCACTTCCATATTCTGGTATAGAAATAGATGTTGTTTCTAAACTTTTTGATAATCAGGGAATTAAAACAAAAAAACTTATTGGGGCCAAAGCAAACGAACAAAATTTTAAGAATATTGCCAACGATTTTAAATACCTTCATATCGCCACCCATGGCATCATAAATAATTTGCATCCGGAGTTAAGCGGCCTGGCCTTTTTGAAAGGAGAAAACTTCGTGGAGACTGAAACTAAAAAACAGAAAGACTGGAAATTGGAACAAAACACTGATGGTATTTTATATGCAAAAGAAATTTATGATTTGGATTTAAATGCGGAACTGGTTGTTTTAAGTGCTTGTGAATCAGGTGTTGGTAAGTTAGAGAAAGGGGAGGGCATTTTATCATTAACCAGGGGCTTTTTATATAAACAGGTACCCAACATTGTATTCTCGTTATGGAAGATTAATGATAAAAATACAAGCCAGCTAATGACTGTTTTTTACGAAAATATTTTGAAAGGGCAATCCTATTCCACTGCACTCAGAAATGCAAAACTTAATTTAATAAATGATAAAGAAAGTGCTTATCCCGCTAATTGGGCCGCGTTTTCTTTTATCGGACAATAATTTTTTTTATCTGAGTGTAACGATTTTATTTTTTTCTACATATCACTAATACTTTAAGAAGTTATTTTGGCTTCAATTGAATTATTGTATTAATCTAATTTAGTGATTATGAAAGTTAAAAGTTTTAAAATTAGCAAGTTACTATTCGTATTGAATTTGTTTTTCATTTTTGCCATATTATTCTCCTCTTGCAAAAAAGATGATGATAACGTAGGTGTGCAAATTGACGTAAATGGGTTCTGGATAGCAACTGAAACAGTCAGCGATAATTGTTCGGGCAGTGTTGAAACTGAAACAAAAACTGAAATCTTTTCGGTAAAACAGAATGCAGATAAGCTTACAATCACCTTTTATCCAATTGATAAAGAGATGGTTGGTACGCTTGTTGGCAATACCATAAAATGGAATGGTACCCTTCCAACAAGTAGTGGAAATACCACAATGGATTTTAGCGGTACTGTAAATAGCAATGGCACTGAAGTTACCGGCTCTGCGAGCTGGACCTGGAGTTCAACTACTTTTGAATGTTCAGGTACTACGCAGGTGGACGCAAGTAAAGTGGTGGCAGAAACTGCCAACTTTGCCGGCGACTGGCAAGGTACGTGGCAAAGCGAAGAGGGTTCTTACAGTGGAACTTTTTCAGTGACTGTTATCCAAAATGATAAAACACTAAGCGGCAAAATCAATGTCCCTGAAATAGGCCTGTCAAATGCAGATTTAACGGGTGAGGTAAGTGGTAATGTTGTGTTTTTTGGTGATATTGAAGGAACTATCAAATTCGTTGGCATCCTTGATAATAACTCAGGATCGGGTGATTATGCCTACCCGGATTATTACGACGATGGTAGTTGGACAGCTACAAAACAATAACTAAAATATCAATTTAAAATTAAAA
>JARGGF010000612.1 GCA_029210905.1 Bacteroidales bacterium
AAAAGAACGGGCTTCTTTACAAATGGAGTCATTCTGATAATAAATTACCACCCAAATGGCAAATCTGTCATTCTTGTCATAATTTGTAATGTCGTAACTAATAAGTAGTTTATTAGCAGCATATTGTACGCCGGTTACTTTAATGCCTGCTTTCTTTTGGGCAAAAACTGGAGATGAATAATTTAAACTGAATAACAGAATAAGAAAACCCAAGATCTTGATTTTTGTTGTCATTTAAGTCAGTTTTATAGTTATTTTTATTGTTTTACTTTAGCAATTAACATGTCGTTCCGTCCTTTGTTTTCAATGTTAAAATAATCCAGTTGCAAAAACCGGCTATCAGCATATCCAATCAGGTAGATATAACCAGGAGAGAAAGAAATAGCACTTCCATAATCATCCACTTCTCCCTGGTAACCTTTGGCATCAATGATATCGCCATTACTATTGTATTTTGCATAAAATATATCGTTGTAGGCAAAATTGGTAACTGTATCGGTATCAAAAGCAACTTTAGGACTTGAAGAACTTCCGATAACATGCAGATAATCAGTATTATCAACCGTTATACCGTTAACATTTTCGAAACTGGAGCCTTTTATTGTTTTGCCCCAAAGCAGGCTGGCTGATGTATTATATTTAGAAAGAAAAACATCTCTTGATGTGTTTCTACCTGCTACATAAATATTTCCGGAATTGTCTGAACATATTGCTCCAGGTGCATCATAATATATCTGGCTATCAGATTCAGAATTTGAATCTATTACCGGAGACCATTGTAAAGTTCCGCTACTATTATATTTTGCCACAAAAATATCAAAGTATATTGTGCCAGGAAGCGCCCCTGAAGCATATCGGCCTAAAATAAACACATTAGATGAATTATCTGTGCAAATGGCATAACCTTGAGAATAATCAAGCTCCCGAGCCCATTGCACCACACCATTATTATTATATTTAACGGTAAATGCAGCATAATTTGGTAGGGTGTAGGGTCCAAAGGTAACAGAGCCGGATTTAGTACCGGTAATGTAAAAGTTTCCATTTGCATCAGAAGAAGCAGCATAACCCGCATCTGCACCGGTATTTCCAGCCCTTGCTGCCCAAACCACTTCACCGGAGGTACTATATTTTACAAGAAAAATATCACTTTGCCCGGCACTATTCAGGGTATGCGTATCATCAAATTTTGCTGAATTTTCAAATCTTCCGGTAATTGCAACATTTCCAGTATTATCATAACAAATTCCAAAGCTATTGTCATCACCAACTCCACCTGCTGATTTTACCCAATCAACAGAACCGTTCGGATTTATTTTCGCAATGAAAATATCATAACCTCCCTCTGAAGTCAGGGAGTAAGTTCCAATGGTAGTATACTCAAGATATCTCCCTGTAATATAAAGATTTCCTTCAGCATCAGTGCAGGCTTCATGACTTTCATCGTGATTGTATCCCCCATAATAATTTGCCCAGATAAGATCTCCGGATTCAGGTGCCAAGGTTTTAATTAGTTTTACCTCGCCATACCCGGTGCCATTTTCATTTGTGGCATAGGCACGAACATAAAAATCCTGATCAGGAATTAAATTTGTTAATTCACTGGTAAAATTATCGCCACTGGCAGTATCTGAAGTCAATCCATCCAACCTGCCCAGAACAGGGTTGTCCGTTTTGCTCCAGATGAAACCTTTTGTAAGAATAGTGTTTCCTCCATCATCAGAAATAATTCCCTGACAACTTGCCGAAGCTTTTCCAATATTTGAAATTTCTCCGGTTTGCACTTTGGGAAGCCCCTTTATGCATGTAAAAACTTTTTCTTCTCCATATAAAATACTTGTCCCGTTTTTTGCATAAACATTTATATAGTATGTAGTTCCACCATTAAGGCCTGATATCAGCCCGGTAAATTTTCCCGTTTGTTGGGCATCCGTACTTGTCAATATATCATCATCAATTGTAGGAGAACCTGAAGTATTCCAGCAGAACCCATATTCCGAAATTCCCTCCCCTATGTCAATAATAACACCAAAAACTACAGCAGATGTATCAGTAACATTAACTACCTCATCCATTTGAATCTTTGTGATTCTGTATATTTCTTCATTTCGACAAGCAGTAAAAAAAATTAAACTGACAGAAAAATAAAGAAAAAGTATTATTTTAATTTTATTCATTATCTCTTTTGACATAACCCAATTATTTATACACTACTGCTTTATTTTTGAAACAAATACATCTGTTAATCCCCAATAAGGTAATTCGAAATAATCAAAGTAAACAACAGGTCCTTCGGCAGTACCAGCAACATAAACACTGTTACCATTCGCAGTAATACATTTACCTTCATCATACAGAAGGCTACCAGCACTTTGCGCCCAAACTATTGTTCCTCCATCAGAAAATTTTGTCACAAACATGTCACTTTCACCTTTTGATATCAAACTTTTAGTATCAAAATCAATGCTTGAGCTATTGAAATTCCCAGTCATATATACATTTCCGCTTGCATCAGTACAAATGCCATTTCCAAATTCATCGGCTGGTCCTCCAAAACTGTGAGCCCAAATTGGTGATCCTGAAGTATTGTATTTAACTGCAAACAAATCAATTTGACCTCCATTAGATAGTCCTGATAATGCACCAAATTTTAATCCGGCACCCATAAAATTTCCTGTCAGATAGATGCTGCCATCAACACTTGCAGAAACACTAACAGCATAATCATTATCAGGGCCTCCTCCATTTCTGGCCCAAATTGGAGATCCTGTATTATTGTATTTCACCAGATAAATATCAGATGCTCCAGAATTTGTCAATGTATAGAGTCCATTAATCAACATGTCGCCACGGTAATTACCAGTAACATAGACATTATCAGAAGGATCTAAACAAATAGCTGCATAATAGTATAGATCTGTACCAAAAGAAGTTTCACCAATATTATTAGCCCACGATTTAAGTCCTGTAGGTAATAATTTGGCAACATAAACATTTCCAAAGTAAACCGCTTTTGTTCGTGATGCCCTTTTAGCAGTAATATTTGCAGCATCACCAATACCTGTAATATAAATATTGCCTACAGCATCAGAGGTTATGCCTTCACAGCTATTTGAATAACCTTTTGCCCATTGAAGTTCGCCGTTATTGTTATATTTTGCTATGTAAAAGCTTGAAGCCGCAATATTAGTTCCATCAAATGTAATATTAGCGGATGATCCCATAATATAAATATTGCCATTATTATCCCCGGTTATTCCTTTTACATAATCTTTTCCAGTTCCTTCAGCACTTTTTGCCCATAAAACATTGCCTTGCGAATCAAATTTTGCAATAAAAACATCATTGTCTCCTGTATTATTCAATAGATAATCGCCAAATGTTATTGAGGTACTTTTAAAAGTTCCTGCAACGAATAGGTTGCCTTCAGGATCAACCCAAATTTTATTTGCAGCATCTACGTTATACTTTCCAAAATTTTTAGCCCAGATATATTCGCCTGCCTCGGCAGGAAGCATCGTTATTTCTTCTTGTTCGCTATATGCAATTCCATTCTCATTGCTGGCATAAGCCCTGACATATACTGTAGATTCAGGGGAAACACTCACGATATCGTTGGTAAAAGTATCACCAACTGTTTCCTCGATAGACTGACCATCGCTAAAACCAACTACCGGATTGTTGGATGTTCCCCAAACCAATCCTTTCGAAAGAATGGTTTCGCCTCCATCACTTGTAATTTCAACCTCACAGGTAGCTGAAGCCTTTCCGATGTTTGTTACGCGGTTAATCACCAATTTTGGCAGCCCTTTTCCGGAACTAAAAAATTTTTGTGCACCATAGATTACTTCTTTTCCATCAGTAGCATATGCCCTAACATAGTAAACGGTCCCTGGAATCAATCCCCGTAAGGTACTTGTAAATTCACCGGTTTCTGAAGTTTGGCCATTATCAACGAAATTATCAAAAATGGTGGGGTTTTCATTTACTGACCAGCAATGACCGTATTGAGTAATTCCATCGCCCGCATC
>JARGGF010000613.1 GCA_029210905.1 Bacteroidales bacterium
CGCTGCTTCTTCATCTATCTATGGCGCCAAAGGCGCATTTGGAGTTATACTTATCACCACTAAAAAAGGCACAAAACATGAAAATGTCAGCGTAACTTATTCTTCAAATCTTTCTTTTCAGAACATTTCCAAAAAAATGGAAATGGGACGTCTTGATGCTTTGGAATACAGTACGCTTGCATTCGAACGCGCTGGAGGAACAGTTTCAGGTGCTTTCTGGCAGATTACTCGTGAGGGTTTTGAAAAAGCAAAACAATGGGAAGAGACCTGGGGTGGAATTGTAGGACCGGATGACCCGATGGTGTATGGTCGCGATTGGTATGTTGATGCTAATAACCGAAAAATTGGTTTAAGAACATACGATCCATACGATTATATGATAAAAGAATGGACTCCTACCCAAAACCACAACTTGTCATTGGCTGGGCAGAATAATAAAACTTATTATAACCTAAGCCTTGGTTTTTTGGATCAGGAAGGAATAATAAAACCTTCAAAAAACGATGATTTTAAACGTTACAATGGATCGCTCAGGGTTGGCACACAAATTACTGAAAATATTAAAGTCTTTGGAGGTGCAATGTATTCTAAACGTGACAAAAGATATGCATATGCAACGAACTCAACAGCGGCTGACCCTTGGTTGTATCTTTATCGTTGGGGACCTACTCAACCCTTTGGCAATGAAGATGGTGATCCTTTGAGGAGTCCTGCTTTCGAAATGGCCGCTGCAAATACAGCGTCCCAGGAAACCAACTATCTTAGCATGAACGGCGGTTTTAATATCACTCCTTTGAAAAACTGGAATATCAATATGGATTACACATTTGCAGATCAGGAATACATTACCAAACGTCCCGGGACGCGTTTTACAGCCCGTAATACATGGTCTGCCGCGATCCCTAAATTAGATAATGACGGAAATCGTATTTATGTTGATGCCAGTGGAAATGTTGTTTCATCGAGCACTCCAGATGCTATGGCTGCATACGAATTACCAATGATGACGTATACGGGCGTAGGAAGTAATCCTGATCATGTTTATCGTTATTCGAAAAATGACAAATGGAATACTTTAAATCTAACTTCTACATACGATCTGACTTTGCTTGAGGATCATAAATTCAATTTCATGCTTGGTGCCTCAAGGGTTGGTTATAAAAATGCCTACAATTGGTCGCAAACAACCCAGTTGGTCGATTATGAGAATCCACAATTCGACTTAGCTATTGGCAATCAAACTACCAGTGGTGGTGAATATTGGGAGTCTCAGGTTGGTTTCTTTGGCCGCATCAATTATAATTATAAAGAAAAGTATTTGCTTGAAGCTAACTTACGGCACGATGGTACTTCTAAATTCCCAAATGGACTTAAATGGCGTAATTTTCCTTCATTCTCAATTGGTTGGAGGGCAACTGAAGAAAGTTGGATGAAATGGACTGAACCTGTTTTAAGTAGCATGAAATTGCGTGGTTCGTGGGGTACAATAGGTGACCAGACTGTAAGTAATTCTCTTTATTTGCCAAAAATGAGTGGTTCACAAGGGTCGTGGATTATTGGAGGTCAGAGACTTTATCAATTTGGCACACCGCCTTCTGTTTCAGAATCAATAACCTGGCAGGACATTGCAACCTTAGATTTGGGTCTTGATATGCAATTTCTAAACAACTCACTTTCTGTTACATTAGACTGGTATCAGCGCAATACGAATAATTTGATTGTACCTATCGAAGGTATTGGTGGTGCATTCGGTACAAGTGCCCCTCAAAGCAACGGAGGTTCTTTAGAAACCAAAGGTTATGAAATTCAGGTGGATTACAACTATCGGTTTAAAAATGGGTTGGGCATATACGTGACAGCAACATTTGATGATGCGATTACAAAGATTACTAAATATGGTACAACTGAAAGCATTGACAGTTGGTATGTTGGTAAAACCTACGGCGAAATCTGGGGATATGAAACTGACAGATTATATCAGGTAGATGACTTTGCTTACGATACTGATGGGAATTTCATAAGGGTTGCTGCAACAGATCTTCCTGCTGTAATGATCAACCAATTATCTGATCCTAATGGTGCAACTCAAGCGAAGTTCCAGGCTGGCAACTACTATTTTGGCCCTGGTGATCCTAAGTTTAAAGATTTGAATGGTGATGGTGTAATCAATGATGGCGCCCGTTTAGTGGATGATCATGGTGATTTGAAAGTAATTGGAAACTCAACTCCCCGCTACAACTACAGCTTGAGATTAGGTGCCGACTTTAAAGGTTTTGATGCTTCAATTTTTTTCCAGGGTGTAGGTTCCCGCCAAATATGGGGTGGTGGCAATCTTGCTATTCCTGGCTTTCATGCATCCGATGGTGCTATGCCTCAGGCAATTGCCGGAAACTTCTGGAGAGAAGATCGTACCGATGCTTTTTACCCAAGCCCTTATAACCTGGGTGGCAGCAATGCAGCTTTAGGTATCCAGGTACAATCCAGGTATTTGCTAAATATGGCATATTTAAGGATAAAGAATATTACTGTTGGGTATACATTATCTTCCGAAATTTCCAAAAAAATTAAAATTGCCAAACTTCGTGTATATCTTGCTCTGGAAAACTTTTTTACATTTGATAAGCTTCGTGGACTTCCAATTGATCCAGAAGTAATTTCTGGTTATTCAATGTGGCGCGAATCATACTATAATATGGATCGCACAGGTGTAGGGGTTCCGGTGTACAAGAGTGCTTCTGTTGGTATTCAGTTAAAATTCTAAAAAATATATTTGTTATGAAAAAATATCTGTTTATTTTACTAATTGCTGTTGGGCTTGTATTTACGAGTTGTGAAGACTACCTCGACAGAACTTCGCTAACAACCATGAACGACGAAAATTTCTGGACAAGCGAAAACAATGTGAGACTATTTGCCAACGGATTTTATTCCAACTATTTTGTTGGATACAATTCATCATGGGGAACTGATTACGCATCCAGAAGGGGTTATATATTTAGTGACGATCTTACTACTTCAGGTAAACAATCCAGTTTTGAAGCTCAAGCCCCTTCTTCAAGATTTGCTAACACTGAAAGTGCTTCATGGCTGGAATCATATGCCGGACCAACCTGGAATTTTGCGTGGGTAAGAAAAGCCAATTTGTTCATTGATAGAGTTGAAGGGATGAAAGATAACTCCCTTGATCCAGAGGCATATCAGCATTGGAGTGCTGTTGCACGTTTCTTTCGTGGTTTTGAATATAGCAGGTTGGTTAGTGTGTTTGGAGATGTACCATATTTCGATAAGGAGGTAAAAACCTCTGAATTAGACCTTATGTATAAAGATAGGGACGATCGCACCTTGGTAATGGATAAGGTTTATGACGATTTTGTTTATGTTTTGGACAACATGAAATTGGCTGATATTGATGCTCAGTTCCTTAACCGGTACATTGCAGCCGGATTCATTTCACGAATGATGCTATTTGAAGGAACATGGCAGAAATATCACCTGAATAACAACGAGAAAGCCCAAAAATACCTTGAATTGGCTGAAAAGGCTTCTGCTCTTATTATGAATTCTGGTAAATATTCCTGTTCAATGGATTTTCGTACCTTGTTTGGTTCAGAAAACCTTGCAGGTCATCCGGAAGTATTGATGTACAGGCAATATGATGCCGCTTTGGGTGTTACGCACCACATTGCTTCTTATTGTAACCTAGCCGAAAGTCAAAACCCGGCTGCCAACTTGACTCTGGCTAAGGCTTTTCTTTGCTATGATGGTCAAACATACTCAAGAACAGCGGTTGCCAATGGAGGTAATCTGGACATCGCAAACATGATAGCTACCCGAGATTCCCGTTTTGAAGCTACTTTCTGGAATGCCCCAAGAGTCGAATCAAGTACTTTGTTGTATTGCGTTAAATTTATAGATCGTGATGGACCTACTTATAATGGAAGTGCTTATCCTTCAATGTATGGCTCCAACACCAATACCAACGATGCTCCCGTTATGCGTTATGCTGAAGTGCTTTTAAACTGGATTG
>JARGGF010000614.1 GCA_029210905.1 Bacteroidales bacterium
CTTCATATTTTGTGTCCAGTGAAGCTTTTATATCCCTGTAGTATTTGAGGCTGTTTTCGTATGAGAGCGCCTGCTCCGGGGTAAATTTTGCAATTTCGGCTGTTTCAAATAGTTTCTCAAATATTCGTTCTTTCAATTTTTCTGGAATCCTGTTGAGCTTGTTTAAATTTCGGATAACATAAAGCCACTTCTCAAAGCGATTGGTAAGTTCATCAATTCCTTTTGTGAATTTTGGCATTTCCAGATATATAAATGTAAGTTTATCATAAAAGATTTTTTTGGTTTCAATATCAGTAAGCTTAACATCATACCTGTATTTTTCAGGTTCATTCTTATCTTCGTCAAACACAAAATCAAGGATTGCAATGGTATATACTGCCTTGAGCTCATATACCCAGTCAGCATGCTTGGCTTGCTCACGAATTGGAAATGTTGAATAATAGATGGTGCGGTCTTTGAAGAATTTTTGTTTTGCTTTTTGAAGTTCAACAATAAATTTCTCTCCTTTTTCATTTTCACAATACAAATCAAATATTGCCCTTCTGTCTAGTTCATTGGTGCCCAGATGTTCATTTTTTAAATAGGTGAGGTCTTTTATTTGGCCTTGTTCTTCTTTAAGCAGTTCATTTAAAAAATCAAGTAATAAATCTTTATTGGGTTCTTCCCCAAAAAGCTTCTTAAATCCGTAATCGGTAAAAGGGTTTATGTATTTTTCCTTAAATTCAGTCATTTTTGTTGTTTTTTAACAAAGATACAAAATTTAAGATTTTAGATTGTATACTTTCGCTTTTACTGGATTGGCTTTTTTTGGATGAATTATTAAATTACAGGCTAATATTTTACTTCAAAAAATCCAATAAATTAGGAAAATATTTTAGCAGCACGTCAATCCCTATTCCTGCAACAATAATTAATCCTAAACCTACCATAATCATTGTGGTGGTAATTCTACGGCGCGATTTTTTTGTGTTTTTAAGTATTTCATCACTTTTGGTTTCAAATGCCTGAAAATCATCTTTTAACTGAACCTGTACCTGATTTAGTTGAACTGCTGCACTTTCAAGACTTCCCAATCTTTTTGGGAAATTAATTTTTTGTACTTCTTCAGTAAGTGTTGCGGTTGATTGGGCCAATTCCAGATAATTTTGAAGCAAAGTCTGCACTTCGTCAATTTGTTTATTATGCGAAGCACTAATCTGATATATCTGAGAATCTGTTTTATCAAGTGTCTTTTTAATTAAATCGTTATTTTCATTTTGGGTAGATACCGTTTTTTTATGATAATCCTCAAAAATCTCACTTACTTCCTGAAGTTGCCTTGTATATTTTTCGGAAAGATCATTGATAAGTTGTTCTGAATGGCTATTAGTTTCGTTTAAAATTCCGTCGACCTGTTTCTGAATATAATCCAGATGATTACTATATTTTCCCTGCAGTTCATTTATGGTTTTTATAACGCTGTTTGCCACTAATTCTGCCTTATGAATTTGTTTCACAGCGCTATCAAGGGCCGATAATTCGTCCTGTATTTTAATCAGCTCATTGTTAATTTTCTCGTTCATCTTTTTTTATTTAAATGTTAAGCAAGTACTTAATATTTATTTTCACTTATTCTAGAATACAGGAAAAAGTATTCTAAACAAATTTATATATAATAATAAACTAGTTCAAGGCCTCTTGTTGCAAACCTCTGTTAAAATCTTTCAGCCATACATAATGTAACCGGAGCCATATAATAGGCTCATATTTCTCTTTTAAATCTGATCTGTTTTCATACAAATATTCTAAAAACGATTGTATATCAGTATTATAGTTTTCAATTTGATAACCTTTCTGCTTTCTCATTCTTATAAATCCCCTTGCAATCTGGTTGAAAGACTCGTCAATAAGGTTTTCATCTTGTTCCCCATTAATCAGGTTAGTGTAGGCATCCATAAGATAGGGGATATAGTTTTCGGGCAATCTTTCAGATATTAGTTTTATTGATTTTTTTAGTTGTATCCAATTTTCTTTAAGATATCCCATATGCGTCAGGTATTTTTTTATAACCCCATAATCCTGTGTATTCACATTTATTGGACTTACACCCGGCAGTATACTAAAATATAAATTGCTATATCTGGCGTTGAAATAAGTATCAAAAAATCCTTTAATATTCTGATTTATTTCCGGTGAATTTGATTTATTTTCAGGGATTTGTCTCAATATTTCATGTAACGTTTCAATAGAATTAAATCTTTCCTGAACTACAAATTCATAACTAAAACTAATGTATCCTTCTATAGCTTTGTCAATTTCATCACCCTCTGTTTTTGACAAGGCCATTTTAAGTTCAAGGGCCTTTTCGTGCAATAAATATTCATCATAAATATCGTATAATTTTAGCAAGTAGGCCTCATTGCTTTTTTTCTTAAGTTTTATTATAAACTGATGGTTTAATTCATCAATTAGAAAATCCTCAATAAAACCAAGCCTAAGTAACCGGTATATTGCAAGTTTCGTATCTTTCTTTTGCCGGGTTTTTAGATAAAGCTCTGAAAGTGAATTAATAATTCCCTCACTTTTGTTAATTGACTTAATATGATTGATTTTTTTAACAAAAATGTCAAATGAATTACTGCTGGCATAGATATTTTTTATAGTCTTTCTGTTAAAACTTAATGAAATATTTTTCATCAGCAGCTCAGAAATTTTTTGTATTCCAGAATTTTCAAAAGGTACAACAAGTTCTTTTATTCCTCCGGTTCTTAGTTTTTCAAGGCTTGTTCTAATTCCTTCCTTATCAGATGCATAAATATTTTTTATTAAATTATTTGCATAATCTTTATTGGAATTAATTCTTTTTCTGATTTCTTCGGATACAAAAAGTAAAAGATCGTTACTTAGCTTTTGCTCAAAACTACTTTCTTCTGAATTAATATTTAGAATTGAAAGGTCAATAAAGCCATAGGTTTTTTCTTCCTGATTTAAATAGAGCCGATTAGGGTTTTTAAGTGGCTGAAGTAAAAGGTCAATATCTAAATTAAATTCGTTTTGAATTTCATGAGCTATAATTTCAAGGTAATTCGTCAGGGGGGTGTCAATTTCCTGTAACAGTTCCTTAATTATTGTCAATTCTTTTTGTTTGCCCTGATACTTACTGACTATTTCTCTGTATGACAGGTATTTGTCATAATTGGTTTTAGCATTGGGCAAATATTTAGAAACAGGATCACCCTCGGGCACCAAAAACTCTTGTCTTTCAACAACTACTGTACAGTTTGTCGATCCCCCGTCCCGTCCCGATCGATAGGTCTGTTGAATAAAAGCCTCCATTGATGAGGGCGGACTGAAGTAAATAATATTTCTAATAGTTGATTTGTTAATTCCTATACCAAAAGATTTTGTAGCAATTAGTACATCTAACTTATTGTTAATAAACTTAATATGATTTTTTTCAGATAGCAATGCATCATAGCGTGGTACATTATCAGATCCATCATCTGGGGTTCCCCAAAAGGTTCCTATTTTAATTTTTTCAAAATTATTCTTAAGCTTATCTGCTAAACCATCGCCAAATTTATCTGAAACACCTGTTTTCCCATATGGGGTTGGACAAAAAACAAGGGTATCTTTTTTTAAGTCAGCATTAGAATCTTCAGGAAACAGTTCCTTTATTAAAAAAGAAAAATGTACTTGTTTTCTACCACCCACCAAACTTTCGATTTGATTTATATCCATATCAGATTTAATCTGATTGCTGGTAGTATCAATAATTCTAAAGCTTAATTTTACCTGATTTTGTTCGGCAGTACCAATTGATTCATTATCAATTTGTAATTCTTTTTTTACATCATTTACACATGCAAAACCTGCAGTAGCAGTTAATGCAATAGTTGATATTTTTTGTTTGTTATTATTGTTAAGAAGCTGCCTTTTTAGTGCACCAATACCTGCATAGGACGGTCTGAAATCATGACTCCATTCAGAAAAACAATGCACTTCGTCAATTACAAAATAATTGATAAATACACCATTCTGT
>JARGGF010000615.1 GCA_029210905.1 Bacteroidales bacterium
AAGAGAGGGGGGAAAGGTTTCGCTTTGAGAAACCAGGGGGGTGAGTGCGAACAGATAAATTCCAATACATTACAAAGTATTCTTAACTAATAACGACATTGACTGGTCATTAGTCATTAAATGTCCAGTGTAATATCTAATGACCTTGTTAATTTACAGCTATGAGCTAAACAAAACGACATTGGTATAAGATTATTTATTATAATCTTAGCGGTGTATGCGCACAACAAATAATAATCAGAAATCTAAATTAAATTGCTGCTTTAACTTATTCAAGTTTGCATTTTTTTCGGTAAGATACCTTAATTTGTCTGAATCAGTGTAAAGTTGTTCCTTCTGCTCCATTTCAACAATATTTAGCTCCAGCTTTAGCTTATTGTTTTGCAATTTAGACGAAATGAATGCTAAAATTTCTGGTTCAATTTTTTCAAACGCATCCCTCTGCAAGGTATTTTTAACAGTGCATACAATAACATCCTCAGATTTTTTTACTGGATTTGATGCTTTAATAATATGATAAATCCTTGGTTTTTCAACTTTTATAGTTTCTGCAAATTGTTCCCAGGCTCCTAACAATTGATCTGAAGAAAAGGACATTGCCTTAATTTCTTGTTTTTCCTCTTCAACCGCAAGGGGACTTTCTTCTTTTTTTATTTCTTCAACTATTTTGGAATCACCCTTTAGGGCGGCTTTAATCGAAATAGAATTTAATTTTTGATTTTTGGGTTCTTCAACTATTTTAGTTTCCTCCTGGCCTGACTGATTTTGTGGATTAGCTGTATTTTTTTTTTCAGCAATTTTTACAACTTCATGATTATGTGATTGTTGTAAAGTAATTTTCGAAATATTAATAAGTGCCAGCTCAACCTGTAACCTTTTATCCTGACTGGCCTTATAGGATAAATCACAGGAATTGGCAATATTTATGGCCTGAAACAAAAAGATTAATGGGCATTCTGTAGCCTGTTTCATATATTTTTCTTTAATGCCCTCTCCCACCTCAAGAAGTTTTATTGTACCCTTATCTAGACTTACCAGTAAATCTCTGAAATGTTTTGCTAATCCGGTAATAAAATGCTGACCATCAAAACCTTTGTTGAGGATTTGATTAAATGTCAGAAGTGCTGCAGCAAAGTCGTTTTTAAGAAATGCATCAGTAAGGCTAAAATAGTACTCGTAGTCAAGAACATTAAGGTTTTCTATGACTTTTTCATAAGTAATCTGGTTTCCGGAGAAACTTACAATTTGATCAAAATATGATAAGGCATCGCGCATTGCACCGTCAGCTTTTTGCGCAATTATATTTAAGGCATCGTGGCTGGCTTCAACATTTTCTTTCTGTGCAACATATTCCAGATGACCTGCTATATCTTCTACTCCAATTCGGTTAAAATCAAATATCTGGCAACGCGAAAGTATGGTTGGGATAATTTTATGCTTTTCGGTAGTGGCCAAAATAAATATTGCATGCGCGGGCGGTTCTTCAAGGGTTTTTAGAAAAGCATTAAAGGCTTGTGATGAAAGCATGTGCACCTCGTCAATTATATATATGCTATACTTTCCTAATTGTGGCGGAATTCTTACCTGATCAATCAGGCTTCGAATATCCTCAACTGAGTTGTTTGAGGCAGCATCTAATTCGTGGATATTAAAGGATCTGCTGCTGTTAAATGATTTACATGATTCGCATACATTACATGGCTCGGTATCCTCACCCAGGTTCTGACAATTTATTGTTTTGGCAAAAATCCGGGCACAGGTAGTTTTTCCAACACCACGCGGACCGCAAAACAAGTAAGCATGAGCCAGGTGATTATTTTTAATCGCATTTTTAAGTGTTGAGGTAATTGATTTTTGCCCTACCACAAAACCAAACGTTCCCGGGCGGTATTTTCTAGCTGAAACAATAAAATTCTCCATGAATCTAAATCTTCTTATTATGCAAAAATAGGATTATTAAACCGATTTGTAAAGGAACAATCCAAAAGAAAAAAAGTAAAAATGGTAGGATAAACTTAAATCAATATGAATGAAAGAATTGCAGTGGGAATAAGTTTTTAACAATTTATTAAATACAAAATCAGGTAGGAAGTTAAAAACTTGTTCTAATATTCCGGTTCTCTGAACCTTTTCTTTTTGGCGTTAATCCAGTGCTAAAAATATTTGCTGTAGGCTGTACCTCTTATTCTGCTCAAATAAAACAGCTGCGGAGTAGCGGTAATATGTGTCGCAAACAAAATAACCTTAAAACCAAGCCGCAGAACAGCGAAATAGTAACCCCAAAATTTATCCTTCGATCAATATCTCCTAAAATTCATCATAAAAATCTATAGCTTTGATCAATAAACTAACAAACAATTGATTTTGGCACATAAATGAACTAATTTTGTCGTTGAATACCTTATAAATTTTCAAATTCATTTAATCATGGACCTTCCCAAAAATTTTGGAAAACAAATCAATTTCATCAAAGGGTACCAATGGGTAACCATTATTGCCATGTTTATGATGTTGGTTTTTGCAGGGTGCAAACCCGAACAAAATTACGAAGAAAAAGAAATCAACATTTCTGTGCAGCTAAGCAGTAGCCTGGAAGAAAAACAAATTGCCGATGGTACTGAAATAACCCTTTCGGACGGAAAAAGTACTTTTACCGCCTATTCCGAAAACCAGACAACAGCATTTGCTTACCCCATAATAAATAATCAATCAATTGATTTTGAGTTAATTGCAAAAGAAAATACCGGACACACACAAAGCACTCACTCCTTTAGTGCAAATGCCGACAAAACCATTCAAATAAGCATGGATGCTAAAACCTGGACTGTTCCTGTAAGTATTCAAACCACAAAAGAAGAAAACCCGGTGGCAAACATCGCTTACCAAGTAAATCCGGGAAATATTACCGGAAATACCGATGAATCAGGGATTGCGGTAATTACCTTCAGACTGTCGACAGATACCTACAACCAAGCCATTCATACAGCGGCAAATTTTACATTTTTGACGAGCCCGGCAACAAAGCAAATGACCTACGATAGAAGCATCTCTGCCACTGAAACCAACTCTTTTTTATTTGATTTAGCCAAGCAGAGTTACCAGCACACGTTCAATGTTACCGTTTCGAGCAATATCGATGAGAAAACACCCCTGCTCGATACTGCAAGCGGAAAAGTTACGGTTGGTCAAAACAACTATGAATTTAACCCACAAACTGGTGAAATTAACTTTGTTAGCGACAACCAGACAGAAAACAACATTGAAATCAGTATTGAAAATGTACCCGGTTTTGAAAACGGAAACCTGCTCGTTAACAACCAGGGTGAGGAACTTAAAAACGGAACTGTATACAATATTACACTTGAAGCAAAAACCTACAATACTGAATTTGAAACAAAAGTAACAGACGGAACAATACCAATACAAGGCGCGAGTGTAAACGGAGAATTTGAAACAATTCCAGGAGTAACACAAACAACAAATGAAAACGGGATAACAACATTCACATTCACAGTTCCAACAACAGAAAACAATTTACTAAAAGATAGCTATACATTTAAAACTACAACAAACAAATCAGGATATCCTGAAACAATAAACACAATTGTATTTAACGATCAAAATCCTTTGCAAATTCTACCAAATACATACAAACAAATAGTAATAAATCTAACTGCTGACGAATACTGGTTAACAGGAACCGTAACTCCTGAAAACAACGTAAGTGTAACAGGATGGGAAGGTGGAAGCCAAGTATTAACTACAACAGTAGCTAACGGAACATACACAACTCCAAAACTAAATGAAGAACCAACAAACGGACTTGACAGCGTAGTATTTGAATCAACAGTAGCAGGATATGAAAACAAAGTATTCAAAAATGTAGCACTAACTAAAAATTCTGCAACAACACTAAACGCAGTACTTGACGCAATAGCAAACCAAGATAAATATGCAATAATATGGCATAAAGCAGTTCAAGATAATAGCATATCTCAATCAGGTACAACATTTGATGT
>JARGGF010000616.1 GCA_029210905.1 Bacteroidales bacterium
CCTGAAATATTCTTATTGTCAGCTTTTTAGGATTTAAATTCTAACATTAAGTATGCTTCACCTGTTTAATTTAAAAATTATTGTTTGAGATATCAAAGCTAAGAAAAAAGAAAGTATTTACACTGTATTTTTCTTCTTTTACTTAACAAAATTAAGCTATTAATTTTCCGACAATAATTTATTGAACTCTTCAACAGAGACTTGCTTATTATCCAGTTTTACAGATTCTTTAATAATTTGAACAACCTTATCTTCGTATTTTTTATCGTAAAGTTTTCTTACTTCATCTTCTTTTTTCAGGAACATTTCAGTAGCATATTGCTCCATTTGTTCTCTTGGAAATGATCCGGCAGGAACTCCATAATATTGCTGAAACTGCATTTCGGTTAATTCAACAGCCAAATCTTTTACTTCATCAGGTTCAACTTTTATGTCGTTGTCTTTCACCAACTTACCCATAATAAGCTGCCATTTTAAGTCACGCATGAATTTTGGGAAATCTTCATTAAATTTTTCTTCGGTCATCTCATTTTTCTCATCCCTCAATTTCAGCCATCGGCCTAAGAAATCTTCAGGAAGTGCAATTTCTAATTTATCAATGAGTTTTTCCCGGGCATCCAACAAAAATTTGTAATCGCTGTCTTTTACAGTAGACTGTTGAATTTCTTCCTTAATTTTTGCCCTAAAGGCATCCTCTGTTTTAATTTCCTGCTCTTTATAAACTTTCTCAAAAAGTTCTTCGTTTATTTCAGCACGATTAAATTCAGTAATTTCCTTAATTGTATATTGAAAATGGGGTTCCAAATCTTCAAGTTGTTCCTTTTCAATGCCTAAAACCATCGATATTTCAGAAGCAGATGCAAAAGTTTTATTGATGTCGATTTTAATCACATCATCACGCCTGGCACCCAGGAAACTCTTTTTAGTTTCTTCATCTTTAATATGGCTAATCGAAATTGAGGATTCATCTTTTTTTAAGCCACCTTCTACCAGGTTTCCGTCAGCGTCAACCTGAGCAATTTCTCCTTTTATAAATGCATTCTCATTTATGGTATCAATTGTTTCCAATTTTCCATGCCTATCAGCATGTGATTCAACATATTTGGTAACCAATTCATCATCAACATCGATTTCAAAATATGGCACTTTCATTTTTTTATTCAGGTTCACTTCTATTTCAGGGCGAAGGCCTAAATCAAATGAAAAATTGAATTCTTTCTGAGAGTCGAAATCAATTACTTCCTGGTTTTCAGAAGGTATGGGCTCTCCAAGAACTTCAAGCTTCTCTTCAGCCAGGTAATTTGTCAAAGTTTCGGAAACCAGTTTGTTTACTTCTTCGTACATTACTGATTTGCCATACATTTTTTTGATCAAACCCATGGGCACTTTCCCTGGCCTAAAGCCCTTTAACTGGGCTTTTTTTCTGATATCCGCTAATGATGCCTCAACTTTTGGGTTAAGATCATCCTCTTTTAGTTGTATTTTTAATTGTGCGTTTAATTCGTCGATTTGCTCTTTAATAATTTCAATATGGTAAGAATTTAAAAAAACCGCCAAAGCTGCGATTTACGCTAGATTAGGCGGTTTGTAATTTCGAACTGTTGTGCGGATGAAGGGACTCGAACCCCCACGCCTCTCGGCACTAGATCCTAAGTCTAGCGCGGCTACCAATTACGCCACATCCGCAAAAATTGGTTTGCAAATGTAGTGATTATTTTTAAAAACCTAAATCTTTTTTGCAAAAAAAAATATTTTTGTAGTCAGTATAATGTAAAATGTTGTATATCAATTTGATATTGCGTCATAAAATTTTTCAGTAAGATTAAGAACATCTTTTACCCGGGCAAGTTTATTGATCCAATCAGCAGGGATGGATTCAAATCCGTAATGGAGCCCTACTAATCCACCTGTTACTGCAGCAGTAGTATCAGTATCGCCGCCAAGGTTAACAGCTTTTAACACAGCGTCTTTATAAGAATTTGTAGTTAATAATGTCCAAATTGAGGCCTCAAGACTATCAATTACATAGCCTGAAGAACTAATGCTGGAAACTTCGAGGCTCTGAATCTGCCCATTCAGCACCTTTTCAAATTGTCTGAAATCAGAAGGATTTATTTTTATTTTTTTTAGATAATTGATTGCAATCAATGTAGTTTCGTGATAGGCACTAAATTTGTCCATGCCATTAATCAATTGCAGGGCCATTTCCACATAAATAAAACAAGCAGCAACAGAACGAATGTGTGCATGTGTGATGGACGAAACCTCACTAATAATTTCAAATCGTTTCTCTACCGGAAAATCTTTAAGATAAAATGCCAATGGAAGAATGCGCATGAGTGACCCATTTCCATTTGATCGTTCATCATTATTTCCTGATTTTCTGGGATCGTTCGTATTTTTATATTGTATAATAGCTTTAGTGGTGCTTATTCCAATATCGAAGACAATGCCAAAGGGTGTCCAGAAACTTTCGTAACGCCATTTACTAAAATTATTGGCAATATCATCTAAATCATAGCCATTGCATAAGCTCTCCATGGTACAGAAGGTCATGGAACTGTCATCGCTCCAGGTGCCTGGCGGTTGGCGATAAGTGCCATAGCCAGTCATATCACTTACAGGGTTTTCCCTTAGAAACGGGCGACTTTTAAATTCAACGGGTACACCCAGGGCGTCACCTACGCAAGAGCCAATAATCCCTCCTTTTAATCTGTTTTTAAAATCGAGCATAATTTCATTTTCACAAGAATATTATTTCTTTTTCCAGTTCTCTATTTTTAAGCCTGGAATTCTTCGTAAATGATTTTCATTGTTGGTTACCATTATCATCTCATTTTCGATTGCTATTCCTGCAATTAATAAATCAATATCATCAACGGTTTTTCCAGTTTTTCTTAACACAGAATATAATTCGGCGGAAATTTTGGTTGAATTTTGGGGCATAGGGATTATAAGGTTAAGTGCAGCAAACTCTTCAAAAATAGTCAGCTGTCTCAAGGCATTTTTTGCAAGTAGGCCCCCCACAATTTCATAGTAGGTAATCAAACTAAATTCAATTAATTCATACTGCTTTAAATATTGTTTGACATTTTTAATAACAGTTTTATCACCTGTTAAATAATATGATAAAATATCAGTGTCAACCAAAGCCCTATTCATGAATTCTATTTCTGTTTTTTTTTCGATTTTCTACAAGACTTTCAGTTAACTCATCAAGAATACTCTTGTCGAGATTTTCCCAAGAGCCAGCAAAAGTCAATATTTTTGCTGTTGAAGGAGTGTCTTCATCCAGTTTTGAAATAAATTCATCCAATTCTTTCAGTTTATTCGAAGGAATCCGATATATTTTTCTTAGTAACTGATTTCTGATTTGGATATTCGTGTCTAATTTGTTTTGATCCATATAATTATTAAAAACGCAATATAGCAATTTTTTATGAGAGTTTTAGTAAATTTGGTTCTAACTTTAAAGGTTGAAAAAAAATAGCCCGAAATTACAGTTCGGGCTTTAAAAATGCAGAGTTAAACTGCCAGCTAGTTTTTACGGGGTTGATTTCGAAGAATCAAATTTATATCTGCAAATTTATTCTTATTTATACAAACACAAATACGAACTCGGTTCTTCAATTTTCACCTTAAATTTTACATCTTTTGCCACTTCAAATGAATCACCGGGCAGATAGGTTTTCCAGCTTTCATTCCCTGGCAGTTGAACAGTAAGTTTTCCTGAAACTACGGTCATAATTTCAATTGTGCTTGTTCCAAATTCGAAGTCACCAGGAGCCATGACGCCTACAGTTTGTGCGCCTGAGTTATTTTCAAAAGCAAATGATTTTACTTTGCCATCAAAATATTCGTTTACATTAAACATGTTATTTTCGTTAAATTGTTTATAATCAGTAAATTAAACGAGTCAACTAAGCGGAGATAGTATATCGTTTTTTAAAATTGAAGAGGCTATGCCTTTAAGATATATTCGGCTTAGGGAAAGCCTAAGCCGAACTTTAT
>JARGGF010000617.1 GCA_029210905.1 Bacteroidales bacterium
GGAACTTAAAGGCCGTCTGGTAAAAGTTTTGAATCGGGCTGGCATGGAAGTATTATGCCTGAACACTGAATTGATAACAAGTAATCAACAGCTAATAGATGATAACAAAAAGTTGCTGAATACTGCTGATTGTTCTGTGCACATTCTGGGCAATAATTCTATTAACATGGTAGCAAATGAAGGCGAAATTTCAATAATTGAATACCAATTACAGGAAGCTCAAAAACGAAAAAACTCTGAATGGCGCGATTTTAAAATTTTCATCTGGCACCCTGCATTCCTTTCAAATATCGCTGAAAATGAAGAACTTGATGAGTTTATAAGTGCTGTCCGACAGGGGATTATGCACAATATGATTTATTCAAGCCGCGATTCGGCAGTATCTTTTGTTGAAGATATCCGGTCTGTAATGTTTGGTGGGAAACCGGAAAGTTTTGATATTGATAAAACCGAGGTGTTTTTTATCTATAATGGAATAGATCAGGAGGCCGCAAGTGAGATACTGTCTATGATTGCAGATGTGGTTGACGTAAAAAAACTGGAAATTGTACTGAGCAAGGATATCGATTATTCAGAATTAGTAGCACAGCAAATAGCTAAATCAAAATTGGTGGTTATCTATTACAAAAATACGGCAGACTGGGCTTTACCTTTCGTGCAGCAGGTTTGGAAAAGAATAGGAGGTGCATCCTCGCCCACAAGTATTTTATTTATTGGTGATGCAAATGTTGTAGAAAACGAAAAGGTTGAGTTCGATGCTCCAAAAGTAATTTCCCAGGTTGTATCGCAAGAAATTATTCCTATAGAAATAAAAATACAATCTGATAAATTAAATGAATAGTAACTGAAACGTGCGCAAATCCAATCCATATCCGGGTCTTAGACCATTCACTGAAAAGGAGTCCATTTATTTCAAAGGGAGAGATTTACACATCCGTCAGATAATCAAACAATTAGAAAGAAATAAAATTATAATAATTACTGGTGCTTCGGGAGATGGAAAATCTTCGCTGGTTTATGCCGGGGTTATACCAAATGCACGTGCCGGATTTTTTAGGGCAGAATACAACAATTGGCTGATTTGCGATTTCAGACCAGAACGAACTCCGCTAAAAAATTTATCTAAAACGCTTTCTGAAAATTTTAAATTGCCTGCAGATCAAATTCAAGAGGAACTGAAATTGGGATTTTCCTCACTGATAAGGATTTATAAAAATTCTCCTTTTTATATTGATAAAAATTCTCCCGAATGGATAAATGCTTCAGAGGATGAAAAGCGAAAACAAGGTGCTAAAGCAGCCAATCTCTTTATCCTTGCCGACCAGTTTGAAGAATTTTTCACAAATCCAGAAAACTATGCCGGAGGTTTACCTTCAGAAAACGCTTATGTAACAGTTAATTTGCTGCTTGAATCTGCTGGTCTGTCAATTTATGAAAATTTACCTGTTTATATTGTTTTTACCATGCGTTCTGATTTTATTAGTCAGAGTGTTTCTTTTAAAGGCCTGCCAGAATATATCGGGTACAGTCAATTCTTTGTTCCCAGGTTGCAACGGAATGAATTACAGCAAGTTATAGAAGAACCTGCGCAGTTGGCCGGAGGTTCAATTTCAAAAAGACTCACTGAAACCTTAATTAATGAATTGCGCGATGGATTTGATCAGCTTCCAATTATTCAATATTCACTTAGCCAGCTATGGAAAGTTGCCAGTAATGGTGATGATGAAATGGATTTAGTACATTTGGTTAAACTTGCAGGTTTACCAACCAAATTTTTATCTAACGAAGACAAAACCAAATTTGAAAAATGGGTTCAGGAACAAGAGAGTTTTAAACAAAAATTTTATCAAAATACAGGTTTATCAAATGTTTTAAATACTCATGCAAATATATTATATGAAACTGCACTCTTTTATTATCAGGAGCTGGTAAGTTGGGCCAATAAGGAAATTTCGGAAGAAGACGCCAGGATGATCATTAAGATATCATTCCAGTCCCTTACAAAAATTGATATGGGGCGGGCAGTGCGCAACCGGGTTACCCTAAAAGAAATCACACACATTATCAATCGAAAAGACATTGATTATGAGACCATTTGTGGTATTTTAAATATTTTTCGACTTCCGGGAAATAATTTTATACATCCCTACATAAAACCTGACGATATTGAATCGGAATACCTGCATGCTGATACCATACTTGATATCACCCACGAAGCCCTAATCCGCAACTGGGAAGTACTTTCGTACTGGGAAATTGAAGAGCGCGAAAATTACAATGATTTTCAGGATTTTAGTATACAGCTTGATAGATGGAAAAGCCATGATAAATCGAAAGAATTTTTGCTCCCACTAGGGAACCTGGTTCACTTTGAAACCTGGTACAAAAAAAGCAGGCCTAACAAATATTGGATAGCCAAATATGACAATACGCTGGAAAGCAAAGAAACAAAAGTTGACAGGGGCGAAATACTTGTTGATGAAATAGATGAATATTTGCAAGAAAGCCGGAATGCAATAAAAAAGAATGAAAGAGCAAAAAGAAGACGCCGAACCATACAAACAATACTTTCTTTAATAATTATTATTGTTCTTGCAGGATTTACCTATTGGGCCATGCAAGAAAGAAAATATGCCCTGAAACAGCAGACGATCGCCGAAGAAAAAACAAAACTTGCCATAGAAAAAACTGAATTGGCAGAAAAAGAAAAAAACAGGGCAATTTCAGCAACCGAACAGGTAGAACAAGAAAAACGAAAGGCAGAACTCAGCGCCAAAGAGGCACTTTGGGCAAAGGCACAGTCTGATAGTGCCAGAAAATACGCAATATTCCTTCAAATACTGGCACAGGAACAATCTACTATTGCAAAACAAGAAGCCGAAAATGCCAAAAATGAAAAGAATAGAGCGGATAAAGAAAAAGAAATAGCGGAAAGGGCAAAAGATCTTGCTGAAGAGGCAACAGATAGTGCTACCACACTTTCATATCAGGCATTGGCCCGTACACTTGCTTTAAAAGCACAAAATAGCTATGAAGACCCGGAAATAAATCTTTTACTTGCTTTTCAGGCTTATCAGTTTAATATACAATATGGTGGATTTGAACGCAATCCGGATATTTATAACGCTCTTCGGTTTGCTCTTTCAGCAAATGGGCGATCAAATATCCTTGAAATAACGGATGATAAATTAATTTCTTTTAATGCCGATAATCGTGTATTATTAATTCATACCGTTGATAACAATTTAATTTATTATGATGTTAATAACAGGGATATTCAGGACAAACAACTCTTATTTAAAACCAAAGTTCCAGTAAATACTTCATATTTTATTTCTGATGAACATTTGGTTATCGGGTTTGAAGATAAAACACAGGTATTGGCTTTTATAAGTTCTGGCAAAAAATTTGAATTAAAAGGGCACACAGGGTTGATTAGGGCCGCAGATAAAAACCCCGTAGCCGATGAATTTGCCACTGCAGGCCGTGATAAAACAATAAAAATATGGAATCTTGAAGCAAAAGATCAAACTCCGATTAAGACTTTTAATGCCAGCAGCAGAATCAATGCAATAAGGTATACTGCTGATGGTGAGTATCTTATAGCAGCTGATAACGATGGAACCATTACACTTTGGAACCTTAAAAGTGGTGAAAGCACACAACTTGAAAAAAAAGAAGGTATGCGTGCGCTTTCAATTGGACAAAACAGAAAACGTGACGTTCTGGCTGTAGGGTTTGATAATGGCAGTGTAATACTGTTTCATCCAAACCAAAATTTTTCAAGGGAAAATTACCTGCTTAGCAATGCAGGTATTAAAGCTATAGATTTTAGTTCAACGGGTAACCTCCTTTCAGTTTCAAAAGAAAACAAGAAAATAGATATTAACGAAATAGATGAAATGAACCAAAATACCATAAAAATAATGGATCATGATGTTAAGGTTGTTTATCTTTCGTTTTCACGAAACGATAGGTTGTATGGTCTTTGCGAAG
>JARGGF010000618.1 GCA_029210905.1 Bacteroidales bacterium
CAGGCCGGTAAAAAAAGATTTTACAGAATTATTATTAAATAAAAAGGATAGAAATGGAAAAAACTGATATTTTAAAAATGAATAAAATAGGAGAATCGGAGCTAATTCTTAATAAGGATGGAAGTATTTTTCATCTTCACCTAAGGCCTGAAAATATTGCTGACACAGTAATCCTTGTTGGGGATCAGGACAGAGTGGACATGATTTCTAATTATTTTGACAAAATTGAATTTGAAGTTCAGAACCGTGAATTTAAAACGCATACCGGTATATATAATGGTAAAAGGATAAGTGTAGTTTCTACTGGTATAGGTACAGATAATATTGATATTGTTATAAATGAATTAGATGCTATTTGCAACATTGATCTGACAACGCGGATGGTTAAAACAGCCCATAAAAAGCTTAGCTTTGTTAGAATAGGAACATCTGGTGCCTTGCAAGGGGATATTCCGGTTGATACTCCGGTTGCAACTCAAAAATCCATCGGATTTGATGGACTGCTTAACTTTTATGCAAAACGTGAAACTTTTTCGGATAATGAAGCAGAAAAAGCTTTCCTTAAGCATACTGAATGGAATTCAAAGCTTGCAATACCATATTTTGTTGATGCCTCCGAAACACTGTTGCAAAAAGTTGCCTTTGATATGATAAAAGGATATACCATTTCAGCACCCGGGTTTTACGGTCCTCAAGGAAGAGTGCTGCGCCTGCCACTTGTTGATGACAGGTTAAATGAGAAAATTACTTCATTTAGGCACAATGGCCTGCAAATTAATAATTACGAAATGGAGAGCTCAGCCATATATGGTTTGTCTAAACTACTGGGGCACGAGGCGCTTACTATTTGTAATATTATAGCAAACAGGATTAGAAAAGAATATAGCCCTGATTATAAAAAAGCTATAGAAAAATTGGTGGTAAAGGTACTAAATCGCTTATCTGAATAAATAAACTTTAATGAAAGACTCTGAAAAAAGGGCATTAATTACATTACTAGAAGATCCAGACTGGACTGTTTACCAGGCAGTTAAAACTAAGTTAATTGACCTGGGCGAAGAGATACTACCTGATTTAAGGCGCGCCTGGGAAGAGAGTAAAAATGATATATTTCTGGAGCGTTCTATAGTTATCATATCAGATGTGCAATTTCAGCAAACTTTTAATGCATTTAAAACATGGGTTGAATCTGATGAACCTAATCTTTTTGAAGGAGCTTTCCTTATAGCAAAATATAATTTCCCTGATCTTGATTTTGATGAGCTAATGCAAAAAGTGGATAAAATAAAGAGAGATGCATGGCTTCAGATGAATGATAATCTTACCCCCTTGGAACAGATACGCGTACTCAATCATATTATTTTTAACATCCACAAATTTACCAGGAACAATATTGATTTCTATTCTCCTAAAAACTCATACCTAAATCTTGTTCTTGAAACAAAAAAAGGCAATCCTGTATCATTGGCAATTCTTTATCTGGCGGTAGGTGTAAAACTAGGATTGCCAATTTATGGTGTTAATTTGCCTAAAAATTTTATTCTTGCTTATGTTGAAGATCTCTACAATTCAAATCTTGAAACCGATATTGAGGATAAAATTGTTTCTTTTTATATAAACCCATATAATAATGGAGCAGTATTAACCAAACGGGAGATCGACTATTTTTTAAGACAACAAAAGATAAAACCTTTGGATTATTTTTATGTTCCGTGCGATAATCATACTATTATTCAGCGGATGCTTCTGAATTTGATATTTGCTTATGAAAGGCAAGAAGAATTTTCAAAAGCTGAAGAACTAAGAAAATTCCTGGCCTTGTTTAAAAAGCAATTACCTGATTTTACTGTTTAATGAAATTTAGAAAAAAGGATATAAAAGTGAATAGTTAAACTTCAATAACCAAACCATCATAGGCAATTTTTACATAAGAAGGGAGTTCTTTCTCCACATCGTTATGAAGTCCCATTAAGTGGCTTATATGAGTTAAATAGCCCCGTTCAGGTTTAATTTGATCCAATACATTGAGGGCACCATCAAGGTGAAAGTGAGAAACATGTTCTTCCTTTCTGAGTGCATTTATTACAACAACTTTTGAGCCCCTGATTTTTTCTATTTCTTCAGGTGCAATAAAGTTTGCATCAGTGATGTACGTAAAATCCTTTATTCTGAAGCCCAGAACAGGCAGCATGTAGTGCATTACCCTAATTGGGGTAATTAAGGTGTGTTTAATTTTAAAATCTTTATTTTGAATAAGGTGCATATTCATTTCCGGAATGCCAGGGTATTTAAATTTAGCAAAAACATAGGCATATTCTCTTTTTAGAGCTTCTTGTACACGTTTCTCTGCAAATACATCCATAGGCCGTTTTTGAACATAATTAAACGCCCTGATGTCGTCCAGGCCAGCTACATGATCTTTGTGCTCGTGGGTAAACAGAATGGCATCTACATTTTTAGCTTTTGATTGAAGCATTTGCTGCCTGAAATCGGGCCCTGTATCAACGATAAAAGTCTGATTGTCAACATCTATCATTACGCTGGTTCTCAGCCTTTTATCCCGGCTGTCAAATGAAGTGCACACCTTACAGCCGCAAAGAATCACAGGGACTCCTTGCGATGTACCGGTACCTAAAAAAGTAATTTTCAAAATTTAATTATTTTGTATTCTTATAAAAAAAAGAAACAATAAATCTATCAGTGAGTCGCATTTCTAAACTAAAATTTTTCATCATATTTGGTCCATAAAAAATCACCCAGTTTCCATGCTTCGTTCACCACTTTATTCCCCCAATCATTAGTATAATTGGTTAAAAATTCAATTCTTTTATTGTTCTTTTTTATTTCAAGTGCTTGTTTTTCAATTAACTCCTGATTTTTAAATAATTCTTTTTGCATAGGGTTCCAAACTTTATCTACATCAATACGCATATCACCCCAGCGTTGAGCAGTAAGCGTTCCCAGTCGGTTAAATGCCCACCAGGCTGATTCTCTGGTAAATCCATTAGGTCGGCCCGGAGTTTTATAGGTGCTTGGCAAATCAGTAACGTTGCAATAAACTGGAATATATATTGAAGTTGCAATATTATCCTGTGCAAGCCATAAAACGCCACCAATTTCATCCGGCAACCAATCTCTTGACTGAATAATGGTTCCATACATAGTATACCAACGTGCAATGGTTCTCTCACCTAATTCATTCCAGCCTCCGTTAATTTTGAAAAGATCATACATGTCATAAGGCATAAAAGGATTGGCAAATACCGATATTATTTTTTTTCCATTTTTGTCGAATGAAGTAATATTCTTCACCATGTCAAAAGGGGTGTTTTCATAATAATCTTTAAAAAATTGCACCATTTTTTCTAAAGATATCAGGGTGTCTGGTTTCACCGAAAAAGGATAATCTTTATCATTGGGATCAAGTTTTAAGGAGGGCGCAGCAAGATCAAAAACTCTCCATTCGCGTCGTCGTGATGCATAAGAATTTCTGCTTTCAGGGGCATAGGCATAACAAAACTTAAAATTTGCTTTGTCACCATCCCACCAACCATTTTCTTTAGCCACTGAGTAAATGTTTTCCGATGCCATAAAATAATCAGGATTATTTAAGTCTATTTCTTTAATGGTACTCGCATTGGCATTAATCGAAATGTGATCGTCAGGTACTCTTTGTGCTGCCCAAACTGCACCTTTTTTGTTTTTACCGGGTCCTACTATTTCAAAATGCCATACTTCATTTTTATCTGAGATGGTTAAACATTCTCCTGCATCGTTCCAGCCATATTTTTTAGTAAGATCTCCAGCCATTTTTATTGCCTGGCGGGCTGTGCTGCAACGCTCCAGCATAAGTTGTGCAAGTCGCTGACAATCAATCAAGCCGCTGTCAGATTGCAACTCTTCACGGCCACCAAACGTAGATTCTCCTATTGCCAGCTGTTTGGTATTCATGCTGGGATAAGCACTGTTGATAAACCCGAAAGTTTTTTC
>JARGGF010000619.1 GCA_029210905.1 Bacteroidales bacterium
ATAAAAAAATAAATGATATTGAATCTTTTGATGAAAGGTTAAAAGAAATGGAGCTTGCCCTGGATAAAAAAACCAGGGAGCTTAAAATTATAGCAGAGAAACTTTCTGAAAAAAGAAAAGCAACTTTTTCAAAAATAGAGCAATATGTTATCAACCAACTCAACTCTTTAGGCATGCCTAATGCAGTTTTTAAGATAGCAAATGATACACTTGCAGAATTCAGCCCAAGCGGAACCGATAAAATAAACTTCCTTTTTTCAGCCAATAAAAATGGGGAGCCTCAAAATATAGCAAAAGTAGCTTCGGGTGGAGAAATTTCGCGCTTTATGCTGAGTATCAAATCATTATTGTCTAAATCTTCAGGCTTACCCACCATAATTTTCGATGAAATAGACACTGGCGTTTCAGGTGAAATTGCCGACAAAATGGGTGGTATAATGTTGCAGATGTCTGAAAAAATGCAGGTAGTAAACATTACTCATTTACCACAGGTTGCTGCAAAAGGTGATACACATTATTTGGTATACAAAGATGAATTTGCCGAATTTACTTCAACCAGAATTAAAAAATTAACTGATGATGAACGATTAAAAGAAATTGCAAAAATGTTAAGTGGCGAAAGCATGAGTCAGCAAGCGCTGGAAAACGCAAAAGTATTACTGCAAAAGCAAATTAATTAATAATATAATTAGTCATGAAACCACCGATATGCAGCATTTGCAACATTGACTTTGCACCTTCAGAAGGTGGTCTAATCTATTTTGATGAAGACGAAAACGATAAAAAGTTTAATGAAAGATTAAGGCAGCCCGGTTTTGTTGGTCACCCTACTAACGCATTTTGGTTTTGTAAACTCCACTATACAGAGGCTTCAAAATTAAATCATTTAACAAAAAAAGAAGCCTTTCAAATTCTTAAAGAAATCTTCACATAGTCATTTTTCAAAGCATTGTAATACAGGTAATTACATCGTGAAAGTAAAAATAATCTTATTTTTGCAGAACAATAGACTAGGGTAAATCGTTTTTAATTTGTCTATAAATAAACTTGATAATAATTAGCTTTCGTATCGGATAAATAATAAACCTAAACTTAAAAAAACAAGACCATTTAAACATAAATTTAAACTAAAAACAACGCAAACTTAATATACCTCATGATAATAAAACCCTATCTTTAGTTAACTAACTGCTTAATATATTTTGTTATTGGAAACAAGGAATTGCAATCACTTGTATGGGGGTATTTTGGTTGCTTTTATTACTAACTTGAAAAAAATGAAGAAATCATTTATTGTACTTTTGCTTTGTCTTACAGGGATAAGCAGTAATTTACTGGCACAAACTTTTACCATGAGCGGTTATGTTAAAGATGCATCAAACGGGGAAGAGCTTATTGGAGCCACAGTTTACGTTGAAGAAATAAAATCGGGAACGGTAAGTAACAGCTACGGCTTTTATTCACTTTCTCTGAAGCAGGGGAAATATCATATTAAATTGGCCTATCTTGGATATCGGCCTATTGATTATGTGCTTGACCTAACTGAAAATATTAGTAAAAATTTCCAGTTAACCTCAGATGATAAACTGCTTAATGACGTTGATATTTTTGCTGAAAAAAAAGACCAGAACATTAAGAGCGTTGAGATGAGTGTTAATAAACTTCAGATGAAAAATATCATGAAGATTCCTGCACTGATGGGCGAAGTTGATGTTTTAAGAACCATTCAGATGCTACCCGGTGTGCAAACTGTTGGCGAGGGGAGTGTTGGATTTTATGTCAGGGGCGGTGGTGCTGATCAAAACCTGGTTTTGTTGGATGAAGCTACAGTGTATAATGCCTCTCATCTGGGTGGCTTGTTCTCAGTTTTTAATCAGGATATTGTAAAAGATTTAGATTTATACAAAGGGGGTATTCCATCACCTTTTGGTGGTCGGCTTTCTTCCATTCTTGATATACGAATGAAAGAAGGTAACAAAAAAAGATTTAACGCAACCGGTGGTATAGGGTTGATATCCAGCAGATTAACATTGGAAGGGCCAATAATCAAAGATAAGGCTTCTTTTATTATTTCTGGAAGAAGAACTTATGCAGATCTATTTTTTCCGCTATTAAATGATTCAGTGATAAAAAAAAGCAAGGCCTTCTTTTATGATTTTAACGCAAAAGCCAATTATCAAATTAATGAAAAAAACAGGGTATTTATTTCTGGTTATTTTGGGCGAGATTTAGTCCAGTTTGGTGATGCCATTAGAATAAATTATGGAAATGAAACGCTCACTACCAGATTTAATCATTTATTTAATCCTAAATTATTTTCGAACCTGACATTCATTTACAGTGTTTTTGATTATGGAATGGGTGTTCCACAAGGCTCGCAGGGGTTTGACTGGAAATCTGGGATCGACGATATTTCATTCAAAAATGACTATACCTGGTTTCCAAACACTAAAAACACCATTGAATTTGGCGGACAAATAACATATCATACTTTCAGACCAGGAGCTGCAAGCCCTATTGGCGATGAGAGCATTTTTACAGGAACCTACCTGCCCTACTCTTATGCATTTGAATACGGAGCATTTATTGAAAACAATCATAAAATAACCAATAAGCTCACAATGCGATATGGATTGCGTTTCTCTGCATTCCAAAACAAGGGTGAATATACTGATTACATTTATGATAAAAGTGATGAAAAGAACTATGTGGTTACTGATTCAGTAATATACAAAAAGGGAGCACTTTTTAATGCAAATACTGCTTTTGAACCACGATTAAGCATTAAATATGAATTAGACAACTTTAGTTCAATTAAGCTAAGTTATAACAGAATGGTACAATATATTCATCTCACCACCAATACCATGTCAACGACTCCTTTGGATCTTTGGTTTCCCAGCTCGCCTAATGTTGAACCAGAAAAAGCAGATCAAATAGCGATAGGATATTTTCGCAATTTTAATGATAATGAATATGAATTGTCAGTTGAAAGCTATTATAAAAAAATGTACAATAGCATTGATTATAAGGATCATGCTGAAGTTTTACTAAACAAATACCTCGAAGGAGAATTAAGAATTGGCAGTTCCTATTCATATGGCCTTGAAGTGCTCTTAAAAAAACAGACAGGTAAATTCACAGGGTGGTTAAGTTATACCTTTGCCAGGGTTTTCAGAGAGATTTCTGAAATTAATGATGGAAAAAAGTATCCGGCAAATTACGATAAGCCTCATGACATTTCATTAATATTATCATACGATTTAAATGAAAGATTAAACCTGTCGTTAACATGGTTATACTCAACCGGGGCTCCCAGAACCATGCCAACAGGGAGGTATGAGGCAGGCAATATGATCATTCCAATATATTCGGAACGAAATGGAGTGCGTTTACCAGATTATCATCGAATGGATTTAGGGCTGACCTACCAATTTAAAAAATTTAAAGCCAATGGGGAGCCAAAAAAATATCAAAGTAATATTAATCTTTCAATTTACAACGCCTACAACAGGCACAACGCTTACTCAATTGTTTTTAATCAGAAAGAAAATAACTGGTATACCACAGAATCAATAAAAACATATTTATTTAAAATTTTTCCATCTATAACCTATAACTTTCACTTTTAAAAGAGCTACAAATGAAACACTTAATATATATAATCCTTTTGATTAGTCTGACTCTGTTTTCATGCACTGAATTAATAAAGATAGATCTTGCTGATGGAAATTCTAACAGACTGGTTGTGGAAGGTTCTATTACCAATGAACTCAAAATTCACGCTGTAACATTGAGCAGGACTGGTGAATACTTTCTTAATCAACCAACAAAACGCGAATTAAACGCAAATGTTTCAATTAGTGATGGGGATACATTAATAAATTTATTCGATCCGGAAGGTGATGGCACCTATGAAACAGATAAAGAAGTAGCAGGAAAGGTTGGGCATACCTACACCCTTGATATTGAATTAAGTAATGGAGA
>JARGGF010000061.1 GCA_029210905.1 Bacteroidales bacterium
TTAAAAGTTTTGCATTTCCATCGGCAATAAAAAGAATGAGCATCTTGTTCTCAAATACGCCTGATATTGCTATCTTAGGAGCTGCTTCTTTACACTACGATGAGCAGAAAAAATTAATTTATGACGTACACGACTGATCATTTCGAAAAATCTATAATTGGTGTTTTCCTTGATGGAAAGCTTTTAATGACTGGTAAAGTAAAAAACGGAGAAATTATCAGCTCCAATGTCAGAAAAATTGACAGGTACCAATCTGAAGAAGTTATCCTTTCCGACTTGATCAATGCTGTTGCCGATGTATTTGATAATGATGTAGTTGGAATTGGAATTGGGGTTCCCAGCCTGGTGGATGTTTCGCGAGGAATTGTATATAAAGTGCAGCGTATTCCATCATGGCGCGAGGTGCACCTTAAGGATATTTTAGAAAGTCAGTTTGGTGTAAAAGTTTATGTTAACAATGATGCCAACTGTTTTGCAGTAGGTGAAATGTACTTTGGAAAGGCAAAAAATTACGAAAATGTTGTGGGACTGATAATTGGGCAGGGAGTAGGTGCCGGAATTATATTTAAAGGACATCTTTATTCAGGAACGAATTGCGGAGCTGGTGAGTTTGGCTCAATTCCTTATCGGGAAAACGATTTTGAATATTATTGCAGCGAAAGCTATTTTGATGAAAAATATGGTCTTAGCTTCGATGTTCTTTATGAAAGAGCTAAGAAAAAAGACAAAATTGCCCTTGCTATTTTTGAGCAATATGGATTGGATTTGGGCAATGTATTAAAGTCTGTTATGTATACTATTGATCCGGAAATAGTTGTGATTGGTGGAAGTATTTCACAAGCCTTTTGTTTCTTTGAAAAATCGATGTGGGAAAAAGTGAATACCTTCACCTATAAACATACACTGAAAAAATTAAAAATAGTACAAACCGACAAAACAGACATTGCCATACTTGGAGCCGCTTCCCTGTATTATGATGCACAGAATAGGAGTATGAAGAAATGATGCTGGAAATTAGTGCTTCGACTGCGCTCAGCAACCAAGACCCAACAGCCAAAATTAGTAATTGGAAATTGGAAAAGCCCCGAAGTGGGCGACAAGCAATAGCCCAGTGCGTAGCGCTGGGTAATAATAAGAGAATGAAAAATGGCGCCAGAAAGGATTTTACAATAAGAAAAAACAACCAGCGCCATTAAAAACATTTTTAACGAGAAGTAGGAATAAATGGCCTAGTATCTTAAAAATAAATGAATTAAAATAAGATAGCCGATTAAATTATTTCTTATATCTAATTGTTAATCAACGTATTTATGAAACAAATAAATTCATAGAAAACGTAAAATCAGATTAATGAAACGATTGGGACAACCGCCGTAGTCCTAATTTAACAAATTGTTAAACACTTAAAATATTGTAACAATGGCTAAATTGAATAATTTATCCCTGGAAGAAAAACTTCATAGGAAATATGAAAATATATACACAGGTATTTTCGAAGATGCTGATATAGCATCAAAATGGGTGGCTGGTGAAATTGCAGCATTAATTAAAGAAAAAGCCGGAAAAAACGAAACTTGTGTACTCGGCCTTGCCACTGGTTCAAGTCCGATTGGTGTATACAAAGAACTCGTACACTTGCATCAAACACAAGGACTTAGCTTCAAGAATGTGGTAACATTCAATCTCGATGAATATTACCCAATGACCCCTGACAGGCAGCAAAGTTATGTGTACTTTATGCACGAACATTTATTTGACCATATTGATATCCCGTCAGAAAACATCAACATTCCCGATGGAACAAAAGCAGTGCATGAAATCTACGAATTTTGCCAGGCTTATGAACAAAAAATACAAGTTTTTGGCGGCCTTGATTTACAAATTTTGGGTATTGGACGTACGGGGCACATTGGGTTTAACGAACCGGGCTCCAGTTTGAACTCTCCTACACGGCTTATCTCCCTGGATTCCATAACAATAGCTGATGCTGCCGGCGATTTTTATTCGATAGAAAATGTACCTACCAGGGCCATTACTATGGGAATTGAAACCATTATGGCCGCCAAAAGAATTATCCTGATGGCCTGGGGCGAAAAGAAAGCGACGGTAATAAAAGAAGCAGTTGAAGGCCCAATTGTTGATCACCTGCCTGCTTCGTATTTGCAGATGCATGCAAATGTCCAGTTTATTCTTGATCAGCCCGCAGCTAGTGAATTAACCAGAATTGGCTGGCCCTGGCTTGTGCGGGAATGCAGTTGGGATGATAAGCTTGAGAAAAAAGCCACAGCCTGGTTGTGCCAGAAACTGGATAAACCAATTTTGAAGCTTACCAATCGCGATTATAATGATACTGGTTTAAGTGGTTTACTGGCTGAACGCGGATCGGCCTATAATATTAATATTAAGGTATTTAACAGCTTTCAACACACTATAACAGGCTGGCCTGGAGGTAAACCAAACGAAAGTGACAAATACCGGCCTGAGCGAACCGAGCCCTTTCCAAAAAAAGTGCTGGTTTTTAGTCCTCATCCTGATGATGATATGTTTGCCATGGGGGGAACACTTATAAGATTGGTGGAGCAGGGCCACCAGGTACACGTCGCTTACCAAACTTCCGGAAATATTGCAGTTTCTGATGATGATGTGATATTATTTGTTGAATTTATAAAAGGTTTTGAAAATGAATTTAACAAAGATGCCAAAGTTCAGAACGAATGGGTGAAACATGTAAAGGATTTTATTAAAAACAAAAAACCTGGAGACGTTGATATTGAAGAAGTTAGAAAGATAAAAACGTTGATTAGAAAAGGTGAATCAACCTCAGCAGGCAGGTTTGTTGGCATTCCGGATGAGAACATCCATTTTATGAACATGCCTTTTTATGAAACAGGTACCATAAAAAAGGCCGACTTGAGCAACATTGATGTTCAGCTAGTGGTAGATTTAATGAAAGAAATTAAACCCCACCAGATTTTTGCTGCCGGTGATTTAACCGACCCTCATGGAACTCACCGCAAGTGCCTGAATGCCATCACAAAAGCGCTTAACATTCTAAAAGACGAAGCATGGATTAAAAATACCTGGGTGTGGTTGTATAAAGGTCCCTGGCAGGAATTAAAATTATCAGAAGCAGATATGGCTGTTCCACTTAGTCCCGAAGAATTAAAAAAGAAAAGGACAGCTATTTTCTTGCATCGCACACAAAAAGAGACTTTGCATCCCGGCCATGAAAATAAGGAAATATGGCGGCACATCGAAGAGCGAAACATTGCCACAGCGAAAATTTATGATAAATTAGGCATGGCTGAGTATGAAGCGATGGAGGTATTTGCAAAATACATTATCTAAACTTGTCCAGTCATTTAGCATAAAAAAGCATCAGGCCTGCAAAATCCTGATGCTCTTTCTTATTAACATTAATTGTTTAATTAAAACCTACATTAAATTACGAAAAATTATTGGATCTAACAATTTTTTTTTAATTCCTGATAGTTTAATAAATATATCTTACTTTAATTCTTCAGCAATCATATCCAATAAGCTCTTGCCAACATCATTACTATCCTGTGAAATTTCCCATATCATAATCCCGCCCAGATTATTGTCTTTAATATATTTAGATTTATTTTTTATTGTAATGGTTCCATTATAAAAAGTATTTCCAATATTGTCCAATAAATGGGCATCAATTCCAGGGTTTTGACTCAAAATATCAACATATCTGATGCTTTCGGCCAATCCTCCATCTGTATTTTTAAAAGTATAACCATAGAAAGGTACACCAGCAATTAATTTAGCCTTAGGAAGTTTACGAACATTCAACCAATGATTAATTGAAGGAAGGAAATGTTCGTTATAGCAGGAATGCTGACCATAAGGTGACGCTGCCCAGGTTCCGGTAAAGTCATAAATCATAAGACCCACGTAGTCAAGATAAGTATGCATGGTATTGTTGAAACAATTGGCATACCATGTCCAACTTGCATTTACAGCAGCAGTTAACAATTTATCTTTAGGCAACTGAGCTCTTAATTCTTTATATAAATTTTCAAGAGCACTGCGCCGCAACAGATCTTTTTCGCTTGCTCCCAGGTCACTCCCATCCCATTCCTCATAATCCAGATCAATGCCATCCAGCTTATATTTAATTGCAAAATCGATTAGATTTTTCACAAGTTTTGTTCTTGATTCTGAATTAAGAATGCATGGAGAAAATTCTGCATTTCCTGCACCGCCGACAGAAATAAGCACAGCCACTCCATTATTATGGGCATTCTCAACTAATCCACTAATTTTATCCTTAACTTCAGTATCATTAATACTCCCTTCTGAATTAACAGTGATAAAGGCATAAAAAACATGGGTAAGTTTTTCCCATTTCACGCCGGAGCTATAACTCAGGTTACTCCAGCCTGGCAGATATCCCATTACCTTAAATTCTGAATTTTTAATTACTGCAATATTTACCGAGTCGGCAAGAATTTGATTTTCAGAATTTATTGCTGTAAGTTTGAGTGAATGATCACCAACCTCCAGGGCTTCAAATCCATAGTTTTTTTCTTGTGATACTTCACTCCCATTTAATTTCCATGAAAAAGAATAAGCAAGTGTATCATTTTTTATAACCGGAGAAATTTGAATAGATTCATTCATCTTAAGGGTGACACTTCTGGAAACTCCAAGATCAATTTTAGCAGCTTCCTGTTCAATTTCCGATTGATTCTCAGGCAAATCCCCTTTTGATTTCCCACAAAAAGAAAGCATTACAGAAAGGATCACGCATGTAATCCACAATCTTATAGTTGAACTAACTATTTTTTTCATACAAATAAAATTTTATGGTTTTTATCTCAATCGTGAAACTGCCTGACATATAAATAATTATTAAGATTATTGTAATCGGAAATCACCAATAATGATTAAGCATGCTGTAATTCAGGTAAATATTGCAAACATAAGGCACCAGCACCTAAAACAGCACTCTCAAGCTCCGAAGTCTCTACAACAAAATGATTCAGTACATCCTTGCTGGGAAAAGTTCGTATAGTTTGCCACATTGATTCCTGAAAATATCTAAATGAGCCTGCAATAGACCCACCAATAATAACAGCTTCAGGATCAACAGATAACATGATGGTTTTTATTACATTTCCGATATGAATTCCAAAATCATTGATGATGTTTCTTGCAATTTCATCGCCTTCACTTGCGGCATAATAGATGTCTTGTCCATTCGATTTAAAAACTTTTTGAAAATAGGAGCTACTGCAGTAAAATTCATAATTTTCATCAAGATAAGGAATACTTCCAAACTCACCTGAGCCATTGTGGCTTCCCGTAAATAGTTTATTATCGATGATAATGCCGCTTCCTAACCCTGTACCCAATGTTATACCTACAAAACTCCTGAAGTTTTTCCCTTTACCATAAAACTTTTCACCGATTGCAAAACAATTTGCATCATTATTTACCAAAACAGGCAGTTTAAAATAATTCTCAAGTTTTTTCTTAAGTTCAACATTTTTCCATGATGGAATATTGGTTACTTTTCTAACAATGCCTTTTTCAATATCCACAAAGCCAGGTACACCAATGCCTATAGCATATGTTGATTGATCAATAACCTTTTCAATTGCAGAAATTATATTGTTAAAGATCTCATTCTCTGGCAGATGTGATTCAGTATCTACTTTGCCACGAACGACAATTTTATCATTAAGTATTCTTCCTGCATCAATTTTAGTTCCACCAACATCAACCCCAACTATTGATTTTATATTATTTATATCTTCCATTTTATACATCCAATTTAGAGAACAACAATGAATCGATGCTGCCCTTGATTATGATTTATTTATTTTTAAGCTACGTATTTTTTCCCACTGAGTGACAATAATCCATAAATTGCCCAATATCAATTACAATAAATAAGAAATATTTATGCATTAATTTAACGAAGGATTGAACTACTAAATATTTTGAAAATCAGGTCAGAAAACAGCTATTTGCTGCTTTGCCAAGATAAAATTCATCTCAAAGAACTAATACCCAAATTGAGCGATTATTCGTTAACACTCATGAGAAAAGTTCTGCTCAATCGATTAAGTAAATGTAAGCGTTCCACCTCACCCATTCGGTGGAACACAACATTTTCTAAATCGGTCCGCCTGCTGGCGGATAAGTAAAGCGCTTGTTCGCAGTGCTCCAACCGCTTTACTTAGGCAATATTAACAAGCCCATGATAGCCATCAATAAAGATGTAGCCAGTAATACAACAATTCCAGAGATACACTTTACCTATTATTAGTTTGCGGCATCTAATTAACAGGTAAGAAAATATGGCAGCTTTTGATTATAGAAGACGCTGCCAGTTTGATGAACTTATTTATATAAATATTAAAATTTACATTAATATTAAAGAGCTGTGGTAGCTTTTGCAGTCCTGATTTTATGCCCGCTTAATCCATAATACAAAATATACAAGAAACATGGAATACAGAGCCAATAAGCGTTTTGACTACCAACACTATCTTTAAGAAAACCATAGATGGTTGGAATTAAAGCTCCACCAACAATGGCAATTACCATAAGTGATGACCCTGCTTTAGTAAATCTTCCTAAATCAGTCATTGCCAACGGCCACAAAGCAGGCCACATCAATGAGCAACCCAGGGCCATAAAAACAATAAAATAGATTGAAATATCAGCAGGAGTTAACACAACCATAAATGAACCGAAAATAGCCAAAATAGCACATATCCTTAAAGCAAGTGCCTGATTAATATACTTTGGAATGAATACTATTCCACAAATATATCCTATAACCATTCCAACAGGAGCAATCCAGGCATAAAGCTCAGCATTTGGAAGATTAATACTTTCAGCATAATCAACCAGGGTACCCAGTGATACCGTTTCTACCCCAACATAAAGAAACAAAGCAAGAACCCCTAACAATAAATGTGGAAACTGCCAAATTGATGTCTTGCTGGCAGCATAAGGACAATCTTCAATATTTTCTTCATCTTCACCGGTTGCTTTAACCTCTGGAAGTTTCGACATGATGGCTAAGATGCCCAAAAGAATAAATACGCTGATGATGATATATATTGGAAGGTTTATGTCCATCAAATCAACATCGTTCACACTTTTACCAATAACCAATGCTAAAAAGAGTGGTGCAATTGGCCATGCCAGTTTGTTTGCGATTCCCATAAAACTCATTCGTTTTGCAGCACTTTCCATTGGACCTAATATAGTAATATAAGGATTTACTGAGGCCTGAAGAAAAGTATTACCCATACCACTTATAAATGAAGCTACTAGGAAAAGACTTAAACTTTCCATCTTTGCCGAGGGTATGTACAGGTAAAAACCCAGGGCAAACATTACAAAGGATAATGCCATGGTTTTTTTGTACCCTATTTTCCCAATTACCAAAGATGCAGGATATCCAAAAATTAAAAACGCTGAGAATGTAGCTGCCAAAACCATGTAAGATTCACCGGAAGTAATATCAAGCGATTTCTTTAACAAAGGAATTAAATAGCTGTTGATGCCCAGTGCAAATCCAATTGCAAAAAACATGATGCCTATGATCAGCAATGGTAAGAAGTACTTTTTTGTTTGCGAATCTACATTACTCATTTTTTCAGTTTTAATAATTTAGTTTAAAATTTTTATAACGTTTATCCTGATAAATTAGTCAGTTAATTAAATAAAAGCAAGATTATTAATTGAACCTCAATAAATTAAATAAAATAACTGACAGCTTATATTCCCTTGAAAATATTTAATAAAATTAGAAAGTTTGCCCTGATTTCAAAATTTAAAAACAAATGTTCAAAATTAGTATCCAGAACAAAGAAAAAGGAAAGCGGTTAAAAGGCAACCAACCTCAATTAATCGAATCAACCTAAGAGAAAGAACATATTTTATTAACCGCTTTCCTAAGCAAATGTATCTTTAGTTATTGGTAATTAGTCATTGGTAATTAGTTATTATCATTGGTTATTGGTAATTAGTCATTGGTCATTAGTTATTGGTTACTGGTCATTTGTCATTAGCTAATTTCTAATGTCTAATGTCTAAATCTCAATTCCTTCCATTGATTTTTCCAGATCACGTGCGTGTGCTATAAAGTTTTGAACATTCATTTCTTTAAAAAACAACAATCCGTGACTTGCCAGTACTTTTGGACTTTCATTCTGATAAAAGAAATCTTTTCCAAGCAACAATTGCAAATCCTTTAATTGCTCTACCCAAATTTTCTGGGTAAGCTTACTAAATTTTCCATCCAACATATAACTTGGGAATGAAGCATTCACCTGGCTCATATAACAATCAGTAAATGAATTATTTAATACTGCCAAAGCATTCAGGGAAACCGGAACAATCACATCTGATTCTGCAGGATGGAAGCGGTACCAAACATTTCGATAACCCCAAATTCTCAGGTTAGATAAATCTTCTTCCTTTCCCCACAACCTCACAGCCTCTGCAATTGCCTGTAATACTTTATAATGTGTATCAGGTCCGCTACCTTCAGGATCTAATGCAAGGCTAATTACTGTTGGTTTAAATTTCCGTAACTGTTCCAGGATTGGAATTACATCGCGAGATCTTTCAGGTTGTTCGGTAAAAATATCACCTGTATAAAAGCCCAGTCGAAGGTGATGTAAATTTTTTACCTGTACACCAAAGTGGGCCCAAACCAGCTCTTCCTCAAACTCACGAATCATTCCTTTTAAGCGCTGAATTTTAGGAGGGTTTTTTTCGCCATCATAACTTTTCTTGAGAATAACAAGAATTTCATTAATCGTGTCACGAAGTTCTTCTTTGTTTTTTATATTGTATATTTCAACAATAGCTCGAACCATACGATGGCACAAACCTCGCTCCATGCCGGGCTTATCCATTTCAGCCACTTTATTTAAGTAGTGCGAAACGTCCTTGTCCCATTTATATTTATAGCCAACATCAAAAAAGTCGGCATATTCGACCATTTGAATTTTATTAATTTCGAGGAACTGTTTTGTGCTTTTTAAGGAGTTGATAACAAAGCTATTAGTAACTGCTGTAAATCCTGAAGTAAGCACTGCAAAGTGAAACTCGTTGCTTGCATCCCTCAATTGCCTGTTGATGTGTGGGAGAATCCCCAGCATAATATCATCATGATGAGGCCCGGTATGATAAAATACCTGGTTGCTTTCCGTTAGCAAACCTTTATCTATTTTAACTGATATTGAGTCAATTACAGACTGTACCGTATTTTCATTTAATCCTGGAATTAACTTACAATACCTGTCAGTTTTTAGTTCATCCAAAACCAAATGATGGCCATATTTATCCAGACGTTTACAAAGGTTTATGACAGCCCGCTCGGACTTTTCCTGCGTCCATTCTCCTGTTTGGTAATATTTATCCACACTGTCAGTCAAAAAGGCTGCAGCACTGGTAGTTGTGTAGAACCTGCCATTCTTTAATTTATGCAACACCGTAGCAGGAAATACGTTACTTGGCTCATTTTCAAGGCTATCCTTAACAACCTGGGCCTTGGCTTCGCCCGCAGCGATAATAATTGCAGTTGCATCAGGATTGTAGGTAATGGTCTCCAGTCCAATAGTAATTACCAAACGGTTCCTGGAAATTTCAATTCCACCTAAATCGCCGGCAGCAACAGCCTGTGTTTCAAAGTTTGTTGATGTGAGGCGGGTGGTTGAATAGTGATCAGATCCCCTGGTATTAAAAGCAATATGACCATCAGGTCCGATTCCACCAAGGAAAAAGCCAATTCCTCCCAGTTCCCTTATTTTAGTTTCATATTCGGTACACCAATGATCCATCATAAAAATGGATTGTTGCTGCATGTGTTCCAACTCAGATTTACACTCTCTGAAACGAAGTGATAAGTCAACTGTTGAATCAGGAAAAACCTCAGAAAAATGAGCACCCTTGAAGAGCGGAATAGCATCAGAATTAATCAACAAAGTTTTTTTCCTGTCAAGGCCAAAACCGTCAATATAAAACTTGTTAACATAATAAAAGAAGCTATTGGCCTGTTTGGAGCTAATCGGGTAGAACTCATCGATTTGTACAAAATGCAAATTCGATAATTCAGGCTTATCTTTCGCCAGCAAATGATATTTTTCGCGAATTGCCTTAACCTTTTTCTGATTCCAGTTTTCAAGTATAAACCCAGTCCATTTAATAAAGTGTTCCGGGGTTTTGCCAGTTGGTAAACTGATAACACCATCAGGGTTTTCGCTAACCCATTCAAGAAACCTTAACGAAGTCAATAATCCAAGTTGCGGAAAATTGTCTACAGTAATGTATGGCATTCTGGTATTCATTTTATCAACTCCTGAAAGTTCAAAAAATGCCTTCTCCACACTGGTCAACTGCTCTAATTGCATGATAATAATTTGTTTATGTTACTATTTAAAATTTATTTTTAACAAGGTTAGATTTTGAAAAAGCCTTCCGGAACACGTCCGGAGGGCATTAATAAAATGATATAAATTGGAATAAATGTAAGCAAATTCAGATATTAATTTGTTGATGTGCAATAATTCATATTTTTATCCCACCATAAATTTGTACTAGTTTTGTCACCACCTGCACCCATTAAAGCAACACCTTTATTGTATTCATCTGCATTATTAATTGATTCAATATTAGGAATCTTTACACGCTTAATAAAACTTCTGGAATCAAGAACATCAGAAGGCAAGGCTGCATAAATCGCGGGATCACGGTATGCTAATACATCAAATCTTGGTAAATTAAGTCTTCTTTTATCACTCCAGGCCTCAATTGACATATCAGGGAAAAGAGCCAAGTACTTTTGAGTAATGATTTTCTCCAAAGGGGTATTTCCTGCACCAACTACATCGTCATAATTTGCACTTGTACCGGCTATATTTTTTTCGGTTGAAGCCAGATATTCATCAGCGCCTGCAACCTGCCAGCGATCAAATGAACTTTGAACACCCAGTTCATACTCACTTTTAGCAGAACCTGCAATAAATCCTCTGGATATTGCCTCAGCTTTTAAAAAGCACACCTCCTCAAAAAGCATCAGATCATATGGCCTGCTTATATTACGTGAACTGGCAGGGCCTACGATATATTCTCCAAGAATAGCAATCTCTGTTTTTTGGTTGGGAGCAATATTAACATCATTGGGATGTAGACCCGGAGGTACGCCCTTCCATATACCATCTGTTGGAGGATCAAACATAACAACTGCTCTCGGATCAACTTTCGCAGGGAAAGTGGTTGCAGTAACATCAACCGGCCAATCAATACCACCTATATTAGTTACAAGTTTTTCAAATGAAGACGTCATATGCTGTGTCTCCCCCCATGCA
>JARGGF010000620.1 GCA_029210905.1 Bacteroidales bacterium
AATTGAAATGTCCGGTCATACTGATAATATTGGTACTGTTGAGGCAAATAAATTATTATCAGAACAGCGGGCAAATGAAGTAAAACAGTACTTGGTTGCCAAGAACATTATTGAATCCAGAATAGTATCGAAAGGTTATGGCGAGTCAAAGCCTTTGGCCGGAAATGATACTGAAGAAGGACGACAACTCAACAGAAGGGTTGAATTTACCATTCTGAAAAAATAAAAGTATCTGAAAAAAAGAGTTAAACAGTCAACTCTATTAGATTATTTTCAGGGTCGGCAATCACACTTTCATAATAACCATCACCAGTTGTTCGAGGATAGCTTATTATCGTATGTCCATCAATTTCAATTAATTGAGTAAGGTGGTTTACATTTTCGATACTCCCAAGAGCTATTGCAAAATGTGTAAGTCCCAATTTGTTTCCTTCACAATCCTCATTAATTTCATTTATTTTCATCAATTCAATCTTTGCACCCGATTCAAAACTCAAAAAATAGGATGAAAATCCTTTTGCTTCATTTAGATAACGCTTTCCGGCTTTACATTGAAAATACTTTGTGTAAAAATCTTTCATCGTTTCAATATTTTTTGTCCAGATGGCCAAATGATGTATATTCATGTAATTTATTTATAGGTTTTTAATAATTATTCAAAGATATTTAATTTAAGAAAATGATTAAATTTTTCTACTCAAAGCACTTAATGTCCAAATAAAAAAAGTTAAATTTATACGAAAAATATTTCAATTAATTAAAATAACAATGATTTATAACGAAATAGAGTCAATTGAGGAATTTGACAATCTGGTTTCAGCATCTAAAGAATTTAGTGCTATTGCTTTTCAAAATATTGATTTAATTTCCAGGAAAAGTGATATTGTAACAAGTACATTTAATGATTGTCTGTTTTTAGGATGCAAACTGGATGCTGATCTAATAAATTATCTTTATTCAGGTAACTATATTTTTCCGGCATTGGATGTTCCGTTTAATTGTTATCCGGCCCGGCTTTATACCCACAACATTCTTTATGATAATATAGAACTTGGCAATACGGAATCTTACAAGCAGTGTTATGATTATCAGGTATATAAACATTATCTTTCTACAGGGAAAGAAGGTCGATCAATTAAGGAAACGCTTGCCCGGCGTTTGCATGATCATGCTATTACTGATGCAGTCTATGATTTTATAAGTAATTATGACCAACGAAAGATTGTTGCAATCATGGGTGGGCATAGTTTGCCCAGGTCTGAAAGTATGTATAAAAAGATTGCCCTACTCTCAAAAAGATTATGTGAATTGGATTATCTTATGGTTTCTGGTGGTGGTCCTGGTGCAATGGAAGCAACGCATTTGGGAGCATGGTTTGCTAAAAGAAAAGAATCTGAGTTGGATGAAGCGGTGGCCTCACTTTCTGATTATCCTATTTATCAGCATCCAGGGTGGTTAGATTCAGCCTTACAAGTTATTAAAAGATTCCCACGCATTAGTAATTCTGAAAGCCTTGGTGTACCTACCTGGCTGTATGGTCATGAACCAGCAACACCTTTTGCATCGAAAATAGCTAAATATTTTGCAAATAGTGTGCGAGAGGATGGTTTGCTAACAATTGCCAAAGGTGGGGTAATTTTCACACCGGGAAGTGCTGGTACCATTCAGGAAATATTCCAGGATGCTACTCAAAATCATTATTTAAGCTTTGGTTATGCAAGCCCCATGATTTTTTTTGGGAATGATTTCTGGATTAATGAGTTCCCGGTTTATCCATTTCTTAAAGACAGTGTCAAAAATGGACGTTATATCAACCTTAAACTCAACATTAGTGATGAAGTTGATCAAATAATTACCGTTTTGAACAATTTTTCAGGAAGTAGATAATAAATGTAAATGCGAATGTTTATCCTATAACACTGCAATAAGTATGATTTTTTTAATTTATAGCAATAAATGGATAAACTTTTTTTTTCATAAATAAACGTTTGTATTAAAAAAATTATTAATTTGCATTAAATTTAAAACTTTTAAAAAAACCTAATAGTGGCTTATAGCCTATAGTGTGGACTTGATGGAAAGAAAATCCAATTACTCTTGTGAGTTTTATTCTGCTCATTATCAATCATTTAAAAATCCTGAACCAATTAGGTTTATTACATCTATGAATCAGCGTATTGAGCATACCCAAATTAAAAACATCTATCTGTTAACTTTCCCAACTCAAACAAATAATCATTAACGATGCAGATAACCATCTACATTGCCATATAGACTGATGTTTAACATAAAACACATAAAAATTTTTAATAGAACTTTTATCACAGATAAAAGTTTAAATCAATTATTTCTTATTTTATATTTATCCAATAAATTTTAATGAACTTTTAAAATGAAAGAGACTTGGACAAAGATTGAAGACTGGTTGCAGGAAAATGCCAGCCAGATTTATGATAGTCTAAATGAAGGGGCTTCAGATGAAGATTTTGAAGATCTTGAAGATTTAATCAGTAAAAGACTCCCAGATGAGTTTAAGGCCTTTTACCGCATTCATAATGGGCAGGATGCTTCAAGTGAAGGTTTGATAGATACTGAAGAATTGTTGTCAACTGAACGTATTATGGATGAATGGCAAGTTTGGAAGGATCTTTATGACAGAGGTGTTTTCGATGAATCTGTATCTGAAGCTGATGATGGAGTAAAAGAGAACTGGTGGCACCCATTATGGATACCAATAACTTATGATGGTAGTGGAAATCATTATTGTCTTGATTTAAGTCCTGATGAAGGTGGTAAAAAGGGGCAAATTATCAGAATTTGGCACGATTCCCCTGAAAGAGAGTTAATTGCAGACTCATTTACTGAATGGATAAATGATTTTGCTGAAGATTTGATTGATGGCGAATATTTTTATTCCGAAGAGTGGGGAGGGGTTATCAGCAAGGCCGATGTTGAGGATGTTGAAGATTAAATATTTGCATCTAAAATTTTTTAATGTTTTGAAAACTTGCCTTTAACTATATATTGCCAGGATTTTTTGATTAAAATAATTGAGGAGGCCGTCTAAAAAATCAAAGAAATGAAATTAGCCACAAAAACGCTAAGACACTAAAAAACACAAAGCATTAATTTATAATGCTTTATGTTTTGTGAAATTTGGTGTCTTGGTGAATTAGTGGCAGAAAAATTACTTTTTAGACAGCCTCAACATTTATTAATTTAATCTATTATTATAAACGTATTTCGTAATAAGGTCGGTATTCAACTGGTTCAAATCCAAGTTTTTGAGCCAATTTAAATGAAGCCATATTTTCTAGTCTGCAAGACCAAACCGGTTCCATATTTGATGTTAGACAATAATCAATTATTGCACTACAAGCCACAGCAGCCAAGCCCCTGCCCTGGAATTCCTGAGATGTTTCTATACCAATTTCAAGCTGTTTTCCATGAATAAAAGCTGAATAGGCCGTTGAAGCCAATTTATTTTCAAATAATAGACTAAATCCAACTCCTTGTTTATCAAATTGTTCTGCGTTTTTCCAAAAGGATTTTGGTACCACACTGCCATCCATTTGATGGTACAAATCTATATCAGTTCGGACAATTTTGTATGAAGCCAAATCAATTTTATCCCTGAATAACTGGTATCGATCTTTAATAAATTTAAAATTTACTCTGGTATTTTCAATAATTTTTTTACTTGTGGAAGTGCCATCAATGAAGGTATTTAAATCCTTTTTTTTCAGGATATCGGCTCCAATTAGTTGTTCCAATTTTGTGTTCCAGCTATAAGGATGCATTTGCAACCATTCTGACATTGTCCGTTTTTTTTCCTTGTTCAGCAAATAATTGCATAGTTTTTCATTAAAAGTATTGTTATTCTCAGCTCCAAAAAGGAGCGACATGCCATACGAATGTAAAATATAAAAGCTCTTTGGCTCAGTTAAACTGTCTGCATAAACTTTTCCTTCAACATCA
>JARGGF010000621.1 GCA_029210905.1 Bacteroidales bacterium
TTTGAACAAGGAATACCGATTAACGATTTATGAAGTAATTGAAAATCTGAAATCTAAAATCGTTAATCATTATTCTATATTCAAAATATTATAAGTTTATGGATGAACATTAATTAGAGGTTCTCTTTTGGTGGCGCTGGTTGTGCTTTTTTCATTGAGACTAATTTCGGGCGCCACTTTTATCATTCTGAAACCAGACCCAGCGCTTCGCACTGGGCTATTAACTTTCGCCCCTTTGGGGCTTTTAGCAAAGAATGGAAGCCTAAGTTCTAATAATATTGGCATGTTTAACATCTAACCAATAACAAATAACTTTCCGACCGATACAATTACTAATTTCTTATTTGGGGCTTCAATTCTGGTGGCGATGAAACTGTTTTTTTCAAATTAGGGTTTGCGTGGCGCCACTTTTGTTTTTTTGCACCTAAACCCGGCGCTTCGCACCGGGCTGATATATTTCGCCCCTTTGGGGCTTTTATCAAGGGTCAAAATCTTATCTCTAATTAAAATGGTAGTTTAACATCTAACGAATAACTTTCTTTCGCACTATAAATTCTTGTTTCAAACTTCCAATTATTGGCGTCAATTCTGGTGGCATAAATCTGGTTTTTTCAATTTTAGGATTTGTGGAGCGCCAATTTTGTTATTTTGGACCAAAACCCAGCGCTTCGCACTAGGCTGATTTATTTCGCCCCTTTGGGGCAATTAACAATAACATGAGATCTAATTTTTATAATGACAAATTTCCAATTTCCAATTTCTAATTTCAACCAATGACCAATGACTAATTAACCAATTACCAATAACATTTAACGATTAACAATTGTCCAATCAACCAATAACATCTAACATTTAACAAATAACTCTGCCTTCGAATCTATTTTCGTCCTTTCCAAATCAATATAATTGCAATTAAAATTGCAAAGGCATATCCAACAATTCCTAAAACGGATAATTCGTTCCAGAAAGGTGGTATTTTTGCCATTATCAGCAGGCTTGAGCTTAAGAATATTGCTGCGGCAAGTATTGACAAAGTAATTTGATAATTGTTTTTTCGGCTTGTTTTTAGCTTTTGCTCCAGGTCTTTACTCGCTATGTTGATTTTTAATTTACCATTTCTTAGCATTTCTGTAACTTCAAAAGCAATGCCCGGAAATTCAATAAGATTATTGGCCGAATCAATAATTTTTGTGTAATTCCTTTTTACAAATTCAAATGGATCCAACTTCTTTATTAATAATTTTTTAGCAAAAGGTTCAACATATTCGGTTATGTTAAAATCCGGATCCAGCTTTCGGGCTACACCTTCAATTGTTACCATGGTTTTTAGCAACATATAAACCACTGGGGGTAAATCGAGCTTAAACTGCACCAGTAATCCAAGGACCTTGTTGAGCACCTCGGCTGAATCAATTTTATTTAAGGGCATATAGGTATATTCGTCTACCAGTTCGCTAACTTTAAGTTCCAGTTCATCCAGATCAACTGCGTCATCACTTCTTACAAACTTTTTTAATACTTTTATTATTAGTGAAGTATCCCTGATAACAAAACCCAGGATAAAATCGGACAGAAATAATCGGTATTTGTAAGGCAATGTACCTGTCATCCCAAAATCAAGGAAACATATTCTGGAGTCCTCTAAAATGATGATGTTGCCGGGATGTGGATCTGCATGGAAAAAGCCATAGGTGAAAATTTGCGTTAATACAAAGTTTGCCCCTTTTTCAGCTATTGATTTAGGATCAATATGTACATTTTTAGCTGTAAATAAATCGTTAATAGAATAACCTTCAATACGTTCCATTACCAGAATATTCTTGCAGCAGAATTCTTCGTATATTTTAGGGATGTATATGTTTTTATCATTTTTAAAATTATTCTGAAATCGCAGCATATTTGCAACTTCCTGATTAAAATCGATTTCACGGAGGATAGAATGTTTAAATTCATTAATAATTGATTGGGTATCAATGGCCTTAAATTCGGGGAATTTACGCATAACCACTTTGGCGAGGTATTGCATAATTTCAATATCGGTTTCAATCTGTTTTGAAATACCTGGTCGTTGAACTTTTAATACCACTTTTTCACCTGATTTTAGGGTAGCAGCATGTACCTGGGCAATTGAGCCTGAAGCTATAGCTACTGGTTCAATTATAAGGAAATAATTTTCTTTATTTTCATTAAATTCCTCATTTATAATTTTTTCAACTTGTTTAAATGGGAGTGGGGCAACGTTTTTTTGAAGTTTTTCCAGCTCTTCAATTAAGGAAAAGGGCAAAATATCGGGTCGATTACTCAGCAGCTGTCCAAATTTCACAAAAGTAGGACCCAATTCTTCCATTGCCAGCCGAATTCTTTCATAGATAGATTTTTTTTGAAAAGCAGCAGAGATATTTAGCGCCTTCTTTTTTTTAGCACTTATGAACCAGTAACCAATATTTCTGGTTTGCCCGATAAAATTACCCAGCCCGTATTTGATAAGGATAAAAATGATTTCCCGATATCTGTTTATATGCCTGTAGGAACGTGGAATACGGGTAAATCTTCTGAGCAGGGACATGCTTATAATTATTGGTTTATATTAACAAATATAAAGCAAATCAAATAAAACAGCTCTTTTAAAGGACTAAATTGAAGCAGGCGCATTTAGGTTTAAAGCAAAATAACAGGAACAGGAGGGGATTATGCTTTTTGGGATCGCAAAACGCTGCCTGACACCAAAAAAACAGCAGGTTTTCCCGATACCGGGTTTTTTTGGGTAATCACTACTGTTTTATATACTTCTTCAATGTTTTTATAGTCCAGAACTTCTTCTGGTGTACCGGCTGTATGCATTTTTCCGTTATCGAGCATTATTAAAAAATTACAGTATTCGCCAGCCAGGTTCAAATCATGGATAATCATCAATACTGAAAGTCCCATTTCCTGGTTCAGATTTTGAATCAGGTTGAGAATTTGCACCTGGTGGCCAATATCAAGGTGCGAGGTGGGTTCGTCGAGCAGTAAAAGCTCAGGCTCCTGGCAAAGGGCGCGGGCTATGGCTGCTAACTGTTGTTCACCTCCACTTAACTCATTCATATATTTATCTTTCAGGTGGATAACTCCAGTAAGTTTCATATATTTTTGGGCAAGTTCAAAATCATGCGGGCTTTCAAAAAACTGGTATTTTTTATGATAGGGCATTCGGCCCATGATTACGTAATCTTCAACGGTAATATCAGGGCTTTCTATATTTTGTGCAACAATTGCCAGTTTACAGGCACGTTGCTTAAAATTCATCTTATGGATGTTTTGTCCGTCGAGCAGGATATTACCTTTTAGACCCGGAAGCTCGGCAGTAATTCCTTTAAAAAGTGTTGTTTTCCCAGAACCATTAGGACCAACAATGCCTGCAAAACTGGCTTTTTTAAGCTGGAAATCAATACCTTCGATTACAAATTTATTTTGGTAACCACAGGTGAAGTTCTTTATTTCTAGTATATTTTGATGCATCGTTATTTTTTTTACCACAGATACCACAGATTCTCACAGATTTTTATTTTTTTTTGTGTAAATCTGTATAATCGGTGGTTAATTTTTATTCCATTTTGATCTAATTTAACCATTAAAAAATAACTTTTTCCTTGATGAAGATTTATTTTCTCAACAAATCGTCAATTATGGTGGCGCTGGTTGTATTTTTTTCATTGTAACCATTTTCGTGCGCCACTTTTTATTATGCTCCCAGACCCAGCGCTTCGCACTGGGCTAATAGATTTCGCCCCTTTGGGGCTTTAAACTTTCTATTTTTTGATGTAAATTACTACTTTCCAAATTCGGATGTTTCCAATCTAATGTCAAATTTCTAAAGACTAATTGTCTAACAACTAATTTCTTTATTATAATATCAATTATGGTGGCGCTGGTTGTGTTTTTTTATTGTAACCATTTTCATGCGCCACTTTTTGTATCTCATCTTTTTTACCCA
>JARGGF010000622.1 GCA_029210905.1 Bacteroidales bacterium
ACTGGTATTTAGCTATATAATAAAATTTATACTAGATCCATTCTCTTCCATTTTCTTCGTGTTAAAAAAATTAAAACTATATAGTATTTGGCAAACCATTTACCTGGTTTTTATCTTTTCGTTGTTCATGATGGATTTCAAAAATCTAACATATTTTTTATATTCTCTTATTGGTATAGATATTCTTTTTTATACTATTCAGGGTATTATTTTGTTTACTACTACGCAAAAATATCAAAAATCATTAAAATTAAATTAAGGGTTTCACTATGTTTCTTCCGAAAATTTCAATAATTATCCCTTGTAGAAACGAAAAAAATTACATAGCTGCCTGTCTTCATTCAGTTATTGTTAATGATTATCCTGAAAACCAAACTGAGATAATAGTAATTGATGGCTTAAGTAATGACGGAACCAGAGATATTATTAAATCATTCCAGATAAAAAACAAGAACATTCAATTATTCGATAATCCAGATAAAACAGTACCATTTGCACTAAATAAAGGGATAGAAAACTCCTCAGGAGATTTTATCATAAGAGTTGATGCACATTGCGTCTATTCACCTGATTATTTTTCGAAACTAATTGAATGGCAACAAAAAACCCAGGCCGACAATATTGGAGGCATATGGATTACCAGGCCGGGAGACAATTCAAATACAGCAAAAGCCATAGCAATAGCCACATCATCGGCATTTGGTATTGGCAATGCACTATACCGTCTTAAATCAAGTGAGGTTAAGGAAGTGGACACAGTGCCATTTGGATGCTATAAAAGAGAAGTATTTCAAAAAATTGGACTTTTTGATGAGGAATTAACCAGAAACCAGGATGATGAATTTAATGCACGTCTAATTAATTCTGGTGGGAAAATAATATTGGTACCACAAATAGAAATAGATTATTATGCAAGAAAAAATATCTCACAAATGTCGAAGATGTTTTACCAATATGGGCTATTTAAACCACTAGTTAATAAAAAGTTAGGTAAACCTGCCACTATCCGGCAATTTGCCCCTCCATTATTTGTCTTAAACATCATCTTACTTCCTGCATTTTGCATTTTATCTAAAATTTTATGCATTCTAAGTTTGTTTTTTGCAACGAGCTATTTAATATTAAATTTAGCTATAAGTTTGAAGTTAAGTATATTAAATAATTCATGGAAACTAATGTTTATATTGTTATTTGTATTTCCTTCAATTCACTTTTCATATGGTATAGGTTATTTGAAAGGAATAATTAAATTTGTGCTTTTTGGGCAGAAAGTAAATGTTCAAAAAACAACCCTAAGCCGTTGATAAATCATTAAATAATTTCTATATATTTATTAAACCAGATAATGGGAACAAACAAAGACTATTTAGAATGGGATGTAAACAATTGGTCAAATGCATTAATATACTGGCAATTAGAAATTAAAGAAGAACTTCTTGAAAAAAACTGTCTGGAATTAGGTGGAAGAAAAGGAGGTTTATCATTATGGTTAGCTGAAAAAGGTGCAAATGTGGTCTGTTCAGATATAGACAATCCTGCTAATGAAGCCAAGCCATTTCATGATAAAATGAATCCTCTTGGTAAAATTACTTATCAGGCAATTGACGCAACTAATATACCATACAATGAAGAATTTGATATCATCGTTTTTAAATCTATAATAGGCGGCATTGCCAGAAATGGAAAAGATGATCTAAAAAACAAAGTATTTTCTGAAATCTATAAAGCGTTGAAACCAGGAGGGAAACTGCTTTTTGCTGAAAATCTTGAATCTTCAAATCTGCACAAATATTTGCGCAAAAAATTTATCCGATGGGGTAATGAATGGAATTATTTTAAATACTCTGAACTAAAGGATATATTTACACCTTTCAAAACATTAAAATTTGAGACCAAAGGTTTTGTCGGAGCATTTGGAAGAACTGAGAAACAAAGAAATATACTTTCTAATATAGATAAACTGGTATTTGATAAAATAATATCAGAAAAAAAAAGGTATATAATATATGGTGTTGCAATTAAATAGTGCGCTATTATCAAATTGAAATCTTTTATTTTTAAACCCTTGATACGAATATTTGACCTTACTATATCATTTTTTTTAATAATAATCCTTTTTCCCTTACTAATTATTGTATCTATACTGATAGTGATGGAAAGCAAGGGAGGAATCTTTTTTAAGCAAATAAGAGTAGGAAAAAATAGCATGGATTTTAAGTTATATAAATTCAGAACCATGTATGTCGATTCTGAAGATAAAAGTCAGCTTACTAAAAGTACAAAAGATCCACGAATAACTAAGATGGGTTATTTTCTTCGTAAGTATAAAATAGATGAGTTACCTCAAATATTTAATGTCATACTTGGCGAAATGAGTTTTGTAGGCCCGCGTCCTGAAGTTAGAAGATATGTTGATTTATATTCTGAAAGTCAGTTAAAAGTTTTAACTGTGCTTCCGGGTTTGACTGACTTTGCTTCAATAGAATATATTGATGAAAGTGAATTACTTTCGCAGTCCGATGATCCTGAACAGCTTTATTGTAGCACTATTATGCCAGAAAAGATTAAGCTAAATATGAAGTTTATAAATAATCAAAGTGTTAAAATTTATTTTTTAATAATCTGGAAGACCATAAAAAAGATAATTAATTTATAAAATGAACCCAATTTATACTAAATATAAAGATATTGTAGTAAAAATAAATTTTTTGGCCTTACTTCTTTTTGTTTTCTGGCTTCCACTAAAAGATAACTACTTTCCTATAATCATATCATTTTGGATTTTCACCTGGCTACTATTATGGAATTTTAAATTAATTAAGTTTAATTTAACACAAAAACTATTATTTCTGGCTCTATTCTTTTATTTTACGTTAACAATAATATCTCTATTTCGTTCGACTAACATAGACGATGGGCTTTTTGAAATTCAGGAAAAACTTTCACTTATTTTTTTTCCAATAATTCTCTCAGGATCGAGTGAAAAAATTAAAATTAATCACAAAACAATCCTTATTGTCTTTCTTATTAGCAACTTAATTGCCTCCATCTATTGTTTATCATTCACCTTAATTGACTGTTTAAGAATTGAAAATGGAAGTTATTCAATTGACTATCATATTACCCAAAACTACTACAATCAGTCTTTTTGGGAACTTGTTAATTCAAGGTATAATCGTTTTTCATATAAGTACCTCTCACTTTTTAAACATCCTTCCTATTTCTCTATGTATATTACTTTCTCAATCATGTCAATAATATACTTTTTTAGGAAAAAAATGGTTTCTAAAAGGATCATTAGAATATTGCTGATTTTTTTAATCGTTTTTTTTGCCATCATGTTGTATCTATTGCAATCAAGGGCTGCTTTTATAACTGCTGGCGTAATTCTTGTAATAATACCAATAGTTGAATTGCAAAAACGTTTAAAAAAAAGATTTATATTTTTCTTTATAATATTTCTAGCAGGGACAATTATATTTCTGTCCACAAATAAAAGAATACATGAAAATATAAAAGAATTTAAAGAATTAATAGAGAACGACAACAATTTTTCTTACGCAAATTCTGATTTAAGATTTAGATTATGGTATACTTCAATTCATGTTATAAGCGTAAATTTCTGGTTCGGCACTACTCCTGCCAATTTAACGGAGGCATTAGTTAAAAAGTATGAAGAACTTGGTTTCAAAAGAGCTGCTAACGAGCGCCTTAATTCCCACAACCAATACCTCGAAACCTTTGCCGGGCTGGGTATATTTGGTTTTCTTTCATTAATGTTTATTATCATTTATACCTTTATAATTAGCATTAAACAAAGACATTATTTACTATTTTTCCTTATGATAATCCTCTCCATTAATTTTCTATTTGAATCAATGCTTAATCGCATGGCTGGCGTGCTTTTTATGATGTTCTTTATCAGCCTGCTGGTATTTTCAAAAACTCCTTATGAAAACTCTAAACAAAAA
>JARGGF010000623.1 GCA_029210905.1 Bacteroidales bacterium
TAATATTATCAATAATAAATTCGCGGTTTTTATAATATTGGTCAATAGTTTTGATATAGGCATTATTGATTAAAGTATAAACCACCTTTAAATTCTTATTTTGATTGATACTTAAATAGATGCTTTTATGCTTCTGTTTTGCATATTTTAAATACCAGGCCATAAATAATCTGAATTCATAATAAGCATATAAGGTGCTGTAACAGTTTGAGAGATATTCTGTCCATGCTTCCGGATCTGAATAGGATGCAAATGTTTTGTAGTAATCAAACAATTCTACCGAAGCTCTGGTATCCTGGTAATAAGCATCAAACTCATCCATTAATCCATAAATCCCATTTTTTATCGATGAAATATTTCCCATTCCTAATTCTCCTTTGATGTAGGTTTTATATCTAAATATATTTTTTTTCCATTCTTTGGGGATTTCGTTATCTAATTCATTTGATTTAAAAACTTTTGTTTCAGGCACAACTATTTGAATATCAGGAGATATATAATAACCAAACCCGTCGAAGCCTCCAATATTAAAATTGTAGGAATGACAGGTTTCATGTATTACTGTGCCAAAACTTCTTAACATTTCAGCGTGACTTTTGCCATGAGCCCAATGCGTATAATCCGAATATTTTTTTGAAGATTTTAGAATAGCCAGTGCGTTTGAATTATAATTTTTTGCCAGATAAAGGAATAACTCTGACTTAATTTGGTCATTTGAAAATTTTTTTAAAAGAAAGCTTCTATTTTGAGCCACTGCTCCAAAGCCAATAAAAACAACAATAAAAAAGGTAATAATAACTTTTCTCATCAGTAACTCAATTTTTTTTATTATAACGTAAAGCTTTCAATTATCGTACAAATAATCGCTCAATTATCTCTTTTGCAATGTTTTGTATTCATTCATTTTGGCCAAAGAAAAAGACTCAAAGTGGTGTCGAAAATTTTCTTTTTTAAGCTTAACATATCTATATTTGCACAACTTTTAAACGAATTTGTTAATTTTTAATCATATAAAAAGAAAATCGTATGTTTATTTTAATGGTAGTTATTTTTGTACTTGGTTATGCAGCCATTGCACTTGAACACCCTCTAAAGGTTGATAAAGCTGCTTCAGCACTTATTATTGGTTCGCTTACCTGGGTAATTTACATCCTTGGTAGTGGAGATATTCTGGGAATGGTTAATGATGCCGGAGAGTATATTAGCACGGCCTGGAGCCACTTTTTAGAAGAAAATCCTACTTCTAACAATACTGAAGGCATGAGAGAATTCATTTCTCATCATCAGATTTTATATCATCTTGGTGAGATTGCCGAAATCTTGTTCTTTCTCCTGGGTGCCATGACTATAGTTGAAATAGTAGACCATCATCAAGGCTTTAAAATAATTACCGATAAGATAAAAACCACAAATAAAGTTAAGTTATTGTGGATACTAAGTTTTCTTACATTTTTTATGTCAGCAGCCCTTGATAACCTTACCACTACCATTGTAATGGTTGCCCTGCTCCGAAAATTAATAGATGATAAGCAAACCCGCTGGTTCTTTGCCAGTATGGTTGTGTTAGCAGCAAATGCTGGTGGTGCCTGGTCTCCAATTGGTGATGTTACTACCATTATGCTTTGGATTGGCAGACAAGTTACTGCTGTTGAGATTATTACAGGGGTATTTATTCCTAGTATGGTTACTATGCTAATTCCAGTTACCATATTGTCTTTTACTATGAAAGGTGAAGTTACTCGTCCTGAAATCAATGATGACAAATCCAGTACCAATGTACCTGTATGGCAACAAAAATTAATACTTATCTGGGGTGTGGTAACATTGCTAATGGTACCTGTCTTTAAAACAGTTACCCACTTGCCTCCGTACATGGGAATGCTTTTAGGATTAGGAATTCTTTGGGTGCTTACTGAAGTGATACATAGGGGACACCATAATGAAGAAGACAATAAATTGACTGTTGTAGGTATTCTTACAAGAGTTGATGTTCCCACCGTATTATTTTTTCTGGGAATTTTATCCGCTGTTGCCAGTTTGCAATCTGCAGGTCATTTAAGATTACTTGCAGAGTCTTTGGATAAACAGCTTGACAATGTATATTTAATAGGAATCGCCATAGGTTTATTGTCATCAATTGTTGATAATGTGCCACTTGTAGCGGGTGCAATGGGTATGTATCCAATTGTAGATCCTGCCACAATTAATCCGCTTGCAGAAAATGCAGCCTATTTGCACAACTTCATCCAGGATGGAATTTTCTGGGAATTTCTGGCCTACACCGCTGGTACTGGTGGTAGTATTCTTATAATAGGTTCAGCTGCTGGTGTGGCAGCTATGGGGCTTGAAAAAATTGACTTTATTTGGTATATGAAAAAAATAAGTCTGTTGGCTACAGTAGGATATTTTGCAGGTGCTGGTGCATATTATCTGCAGCACATAATAATTCACAATTAAAAATAATTATTTTTTAAAAAAAGCTTCATGGAATTAACCATGAAGCTTTTTTTACGAATTAAACCAATATTAATAATTTATATTACCGGGCGCAATACCCACATTATAGCTTTTAAGATGTATTCCTTCAGGGCTATAGACATGTAATTTGCCAGTAGAAGTATAATTTGGTGATTCCAGGGCTAGTATTTGCCCACTTGAAGCATCTACACCCATGCTGAAATATTTAGGGGTAATAAATGAAGTTCCTTCAACAACAAGGTCTGTTGTATTAATTTTATAAATACCAGTAAAATCAAGCCCTCCTCCATAATAAATTGTTTGTTGGTCTGGACTAATTGCAATAAACATTGGTTGCTGATTTTCAAAAAGCTGCACAGAATTAGAAATTTCAAGGGTAGTTAAACTTATTTTAATCAACTTTGCAGGACTAGGTCCTCCCAGATGTTTATATTCTTTTCCCTGACAAAGAACCCATAAATTATCACTTGAATCCTTAAGCATGTTTACTGGTTTGTAGGCGTCTAAATAGATAGTATTTACTACCAAATCAGAACTTATGTCAATTACACTGATTGTACTGTCTACACCATTTCCTCCAGAATTGGCTATAAAAAGCAACTCGTTGTCTACTAACATTTTATCATGGCCCGAATGACCAATACTAATTGTACCTTTTACGCTATTGTTAGAAAGATCTATTACTGAAATTTGGTTACTTTCCCAACTGCTAACATAGCCTTTTTGATTATTGGCAACCATAAAATATCTGGCTCCATCTATACCTCCAATGGTGGCAACAGATTTAAAATTAAGGTCAGTAACCTCAACTTTTCCTGATCCACGAACACAAATATACGCCCTGTTTTTATTTGTGCTGAGTGAATGAACCATATCTCCGACTGAACGACCGTTCTGAACCAAAAAGAGATCATTTATTACCGTATCTGATTCCGGGTTATAATAACTTACCGAACCATTTTCCTGCTGAAAAGTGCCTTCATTGCTTATAAATATTCCTCCACTATACTTTCCTAAAGAATCGTCAGAATTTTTATTACACGATAATGCTAATACCAGGAGTAGTAACAAAATTGAAATTGGAGATTGTTTTATATTCATAGTTGTTAATTTTATTTGATTTTATTTCGCACATTAATGTTTTGATTATTAACTAGATATATAATTTAACTAAATTTTGTTTGCTTGGGTTAATCTCATAACTTTTAGATAATACCACCGCCAAATATTATTTGTATTTTAAGCTAAAAAAAACAAAGTTAGCTTAATTTATAATTTTATTTACAATTCAATTTTTTATCCTGATAAAGCCTTTAAGTTCCTTTTTGCAGGAGTAACTTTTTATAAAACTACTCTATTATAATAAAGTTGTGCAATCAAATAATATTAATTGTGGCAATAAATGTTAAAATTATGTTATTAAAATAGTTAAAGTGCGTTAATGCAATAGAAGCGCTCGTTTGTCTTCTGTCACAGAATCAAGGAAAAGC